>JBGSXJ010000137.1:0-27419 GCA_041751535.1 Aquaticitalea sp. | reverse complement strand
TTATCAGATGGAAGATTTGGTCTATGAGCTCAATTTTGAATCTGCAAAAATCGCCAAAAAAGTTGCGGAAGAATTCACGAAAGCCAATCCAAATCAGCCGCGGTTTGTGGCAGGAAGTATTGGCCCAACCAATAAAACGGCAAGTTTGTCTCCAGATGTCAACCGTCCAGAATATCGTGCCATCACGTTTGACGAATTGCGAATTGCTTACAAACAGCAAGTTGAAGCCTTGATGGATGGTGGCGTGGATGTCCTCTTGGTGGAAACGATTTTCGATACCTTAAACGCAAAAGCTTGCTTATTTGCCATCGAAGAAGTAAAGGAAGAACGCCAGAGTGATATTCCAGTGATGGTATCGGGAACGATAACCGATGCCTCTGGTAGGACGCTTTCTGGGCAAACGGTTGAAGCTTTTTTGACATCCATATCGCATGTGCCACTTTTGAGTGTCGGTTTTAATTGCGCGCTTGGCGCCGAGCAGCTCAAACCATATTTGCAGCGTTTGTCCAACGAAACCGAATTTTATACATCGGCATATCCCAACGCGGGTTTGCCAAACGCTTTTGGTGAATATGACCAATCTGCGAAAGAAATGCAACAATTGGTAGAAGAGTATTTACAAGATGGCCTTATCAACATTATTGGAGGATGCTGTGGTACGACGCCAGACCATATCAAAGCGATTGCAGAAGTGGCAAAAAAATACCAACCAAGACAATTAAAAGTAGAAGCATAATGGCTGAAGGTGACTGTAAAAAATATTTAAAACTTTCTGGATTGGAACCGCTTGTTGTAACTCCAGAAAGCAATTTTATCAATATTGGAGAACGTACCAACGTTACGGGGTCTCGAAAATTTTTAAGGTTAATCAAAGAAGGAAATTACGCTGAAGCCGTTGAAGTGGCACGACATCAAGTCGATGGTGGTGCACAGATTTTGGATGTCAATATGGATGAGGGCATGCTCGATGGTGCTCTGGCAATGACGACCTTCTTAAATATGATCGCTTCCGAACCCGATATTTCCCGAATTCCGATTATGATTGACAGTTCTAAATGGGAAATTATTGAAGCCGGATTAAAAGTCGTCCAAGGCAAATCGGTTGTCAACTCCATAAGTTTAAAGGAAGGCGAAGATGCTTTTATCCATCACGCCAAATTGGTCAAGCGCTATGGTGCAGCCGTTGTTGTGATGGCTTTTGATGAAAATGGCCAAGCAGATACGTATCAGCGACGTATCGATATTTGCAAACGTTCCTATGATATATTGGTCGATAAAGTAAAATTTGCCCCACAGGATATTATTTTCGATCCCAATATTTTTCCTGTCGCGACTGGTATGGACGAACACCGAAAAAACGCAGTCGATTTTTTCAATGCTACTAAATGGATTCGTGAAAACTTACCTTACTCCAATGTTTCAGGTGGCGTGAGCAATGTGTCGTTTTCTTTTCGGGGGAATGATACCGTCCGCGAAGCCATGCACTCGTCATTTCTGTATCATGCCATTCAACATGGAATGAACATGGGAATTGTCAACCCGACGATGTTGGAAGTCTATGACGAAATCAACAAAGAGCTGTTGCAACTTGTGGAAGATGTGCTTTTTGATAGAAAGGATGATGCCACAGAACGTCTTTTGGATTATGCCGAAACGGTAAAAGACAACAAAAAAGACGTGGACATAGCTGTTCAAGAATGGCGTAACGAAGCGCTTCAAAGTAGAATCACACATGCATTGGTCAAGGGTATCGATGCGTTTATTCTTGAAGATGTTGAGGAAGCGAGACAGGAAGCGGCTAGACCTATTGAGGTCATCGAAGGCCATTTGATGATCGGGATGAATGTCGTTGGCGATTTGTTTGGCAGCGGAAAAATGTTTTTGCCACAAGTGGTCAAATCCGCGCGTGTCATGAAAAAGGCAGTTGCCTATTTGCAGCCATTTATAGAAGCTGAAAAAGACGGGAAACAAGAATTTTCGGGACGTATCCTCATGGCAACTGTCAAAGGTGACGTGCATGATATTGGTAAAAATATTGTGAGCGTCGTATTGAGTTGTAACAATTACGAGATTATCGATTTGGGCGTGATGGTTCCGCCAGAAAAAATTATCGAAGCAGCCATTCGGGAAAATGTTGACATCATTGGCTTAAGCGGTTTAATTACACCTTCACTAGATGAAATGGTGCATATTTCGAAAGAAATGGAACGGAAAAACTTAAATATTCCGTTAATAATTGGTGGCGCAACCACGTCTAGGGCGCACACGTCTGTTAAGATTGCCCCACATTACAATCACACGGTGGTTCATATCAATGATGCCTCACGAGCAGTTACTGTTGTGGGTAATTTGTTGCAGCAGGACAATCGGATTTATAAAGAACAGATTCGGGAAGAGTACGATAAATTTCGAGAGCAATTTTTGAATCGTACCAAGGAAAAAGATTATGTATCGATCGAAGAAGCACGAAAGAACAAATTTCAGATCGATTGGAATGCCTCCGAAATCATCAAGCCCAAACAATTGGGAATCCAGGTCATTGAAGATTTTGATATCTCTAAATTGGAAGCCTTTATCGATTGGTCGCCCTTTTTTAGAAGTTGGGATTTACACGGACGCTATCCCGATATATTGACAGATGACGTGGTTGGTGAACAGGCCAAAGAATTATTTGCCGATGCCAAGGTCTTATTGCAACGAATTTTTGATGAAAAACTTTTAACAGCCAAAGGCATTTTCGGAATATTTCCCGCAAATACGGTTAATGATGACGACATTGAAGTTGATGCTTCTATCGGTTCGAGCACGTCTAATGTTGACAAGGCATTTAAGTTCTTGACTTTACGGCAACAATCAAAAAAGCGCGAAGGCACACCCAATATTGCGTTGGCGGATTTTATTGCGCCAAAGCTCACAGGAAAACAAGATTATATAGGGGCGTTTTGCGTAACGACTGGTTTTGGTACAGATGAATTGGCTAAAGAATTTGAAAAAAATCTTGACGATTATAATTCCATTATGATCAAGGCTTTGGCAGACCGTTTGGCGGAAGCCTTTGCAGAATATTTGCACAAAGAAGTCCGAACTCAATATTGGAGTTATTCGCAGGATGAAAACCTGTCTAACGAAGATTTGATCAAAGAAAATTACAAAGGCATTCGTCCAGCACCTGGGTATCCGGCTTGTCCTGACCATTTGGAGAAAACAACGATTTGGAAATTGTTGAATGTCAAAGAAGCCATTGGTGTGGAATTGACCGAAAGTCTTGCCATGTGGCCAGCTGCCAGTGTGAGTGGTTATTATTTTGCTAATCCGGAAGCCAAATATTTTGGACTTGGAAAAATTACCGAGGACCAATTGAAAGATTATGCAAAACGAAGAAACATCAGTAAAGATGAAGCCAACAAATGGTTAAGCCCAAATTTAAGCCCATCCTAACCTTCCCAAAGGGAAGGAACAGTTGGGTTCGTATAAAACAATAATTAATTTAAAACAAAAGTCCTCCTTTGGAGGATTTAGGAGGCTTATGAAAGTTACAGACATCATTAAAAAAGCGAACGGAAACACACAGTTTTCATTTGAGATTTTACCGCCATTAAAAGGTCAACATATCCAATCTATTTTTGACAATATTGATCCTTTGATGGAATTTAATCCGCCGTTTATTGATGTGACCTATCATCGTGAAGAATACGTTTTTAAGGAACAAGAAAATGGACTGCTCAAAAAACAGGTCGTCAAAAAACGTCCAGGAACAGTGGGAATTTGTGCTGCCATCCAAAATAAATACAAGGTAGATGCCATTCCGCATATATTGTGTGGAGGTTTTAGCAAAGAGGATACCGAGAATTTTTTGATAGATCTGGATTTTCTGGGGATTCAGAATGTGATGGCACTGCGGGGCGATGCGGTCAAAAATGAAACTTATTTTAGACCAGAAAAAGATGGCCATGAGTATGCCAATGGATTGGTAAAACAAATTCAGGCAATGAACGATGGCGAATATCTTGATGAAGAACTCCAAAACTCATCCAAGACCAATTTTTGTGTTGGTGTGGCAGCGTACCCTGAAAAACACATGGAAGCGCCAAGTTTGGACAGTGATATCCATTTTTTAAAAAAGAAAATTAAAAATGGTGCCGAATATATTGTGACGCAAATGTTTTTTGATAATAAAAAGTTTTTCGATTTTGTGGACAAATGTCGAAGTGAAGGCATTACTGTCCCCATTATTCCAGGTTTAAAACCAATCGCTACCAAAAAGCAACTCAATTTAATTCCGCATCGTTTTCATGTTGATTTGCCAGAGGCTTTGATTCTTGAGGTCATTAAATGCAAGGACAATGACCAGGTCAGGGAAGTCGGAATTGAGTGGTGCATCAACCAATCACTGGAACTTCAAAAAGCAAATATTCCGGTGCTTCATTATTATTCCATGGGGAAGAGTGAGAATATCAGAACCATTGCTTCAAAAGTGTTTTAATAAAAAAGGAAAATTATGCCTTAAAAAATAATTGAATTAGCCGTACTTTTGCACCATGATAACGCTGATGCAACTAACATGAAACTATCCCAATTAGCCGAAGGTTTAAAAGGTTCTGAAATTATCAAAATCGCAGGAGAGGTCAATGCCTTAAAAGCTCAAGGTGAACAGATTTATAATCAAACCATCGGTGATTTTGATTCCAACATTTTTCCGATTCCTGATGAATTGAAGAAGGCCATTATTGACGCCTACAACGATAACCAAACCAATTACCCAGCAGCAAATGGTGTAGAGCCCTTGCGAAAAGCGGTTTCTGGCTACCTTTCGAAATATTTGACTTTAGACTATTCGCCCGATGAAATATTGATTTCTGGAGGCGCTCGTCCGTTGATATATGCGATTTATCAAATCATTTTGGATGTTGATGATACGGTGTTGTATCCTGTACCTTCATGGAATAACGATGCCTATACTTATTTGGCACGAAATAATTCTGTCATTGTTGAAACACGACCGGAAAATAAATTTATGCCGACGGTCGAGGACATCAAGCCTCATGTAAAAAACGTAAATTTGATAGCCTTATGTTCGCCGTTAAATCCGACAGGAACCACTTTTGACAAAGAGACATTATTGGCAATTTCGCAGTTGATTATTGAGGAAAACAACCGCAGAACAGCTCAAAACCTAAAGCCCTTATACGTTTTGTACGATCAAATTTATTGGCAATTGACGTATGGCGACATCGAACATTACAATCCCGTAAGCTTACTCCCAGAAATGAGGGATTACACCATATTTGTAGATGGTATTTCAAAAGCATTTGCAGCGACAGGTGTACGCGTGGGCTGGGCTTTTGGACCATCGCATGTAATTGATAAAATGAAGGCGTTATTGAGCCATATCGGTGCGTGGTCACCAAAGGCCGAACAAGTTGCGACCGCTCAATTTTTAGGACAATCCCAGGCCGTAGTAAATTATATAGATCACATCAAAGAAGAACTAAATTATCGGTTAGTTGCTTTTTATGAAGGTTTTACCCGATTGAAAAACAATGGTTTTCCCGTAAATGCGATTCAACCTGAAGCGGCATTATACTTAACAGTTCAGTTTGATTTGATAGGAAAGACTACAGCTTCGGGAGAGAAATTGAATACCATTAAAGAGGTGATAAGCTACTTGTTGCAAGAATCTAAATTGGCATTGGTTCCTTTTTACGCATTTGGCGCATCAACCGATTCCAATTGGTTCCGACTTTCAGTGGGTACAGCTAAAAAAGAGGACATTGCCACTATATTTGATTTATTGGAGAAAGCGCTACTTAAATTAAAGTAATATAATAAAGTGTTGACGTCATTGGAATATTAATTAATCTGCTATTTTTGTAGCATAAGCCCAATTGATGCATCTACGATATTCCATTGTTCTTTTTCTGATTTCTGCATGTTTGTATTCACAAGAAGATAAAAACCTTTTTGAATTTGATGCGAGCTACTTTTATGGGACCATCCTCGAGCATAACCCAGATATTTCGCATTTAATTACCGATCATCCATCAGGTGTTATTTTAAGTTTCAACAAAAAAACCTACGGACTTAAAGATTGGGAAAGTCGCTATAACTATCCCGATTGGGGATTTTCATACGTGTATCAGGATATGAAAAATGAGTATTTGGGAGAAAATCACGGTGCGTATGCGCATTTCAACTTTTACTTTCTCAAGCGTAATCTGATGTTTCGTATTGGTCAAGGCATCGCTTATGCGACAAAACCTTATGATAAATACGACAATTACTTCAATAACGCCTACGGTTCTGATTTGTTGAGTTCTACCTATTTGCAATTCAATTACAAAAAGGAAAATTTATTCAATGGTTTTGGGCTTCAAGCTGGTGTTTCGGTTATCCACTATTCAAATGCCAATGTGAAGGCGCCAAATAATTCTACCAATACCTTTGCATTTAATATTGGAGCAAATTATCTGTTCGATCATGAAAATAAACCAGAATATATTCCTTCGACAGAAGAAAAAAAATACACCGAAAAAATCAAATACAATTTTGCCTTTAGAAGTGGTGTTAATGAAAGTGACGTCAATAACTCTGGGCAGTTTCCTTTTTATGTATTTTCGGCATATGCAGACAAACGCATCAACCGAAAAAGTACGCTTCAAGCTGGAGCCGATGTGTTTCTGTCAAAATTTTTAAAGGAATTGATTTATTATTATTCTGTGGCTTTTCCGGAGTTTGATGTAAGTGGTGATGAAGACTGGAAGCGTGTTGGGGTGTTTGTGGGTCATGAGTTGGTCATCAATAAAACATCGTTGATCACACAATTGGGTTATTATATATATTATCCTTACCATTTTGAAGGACGGGTTTATAATAGGATAGGTTTGCAGCGCTATTTTGGCGATACTTTTTTTGGTGCTGTTACGGTAAAAGCACATGGAGCAAAGGCGGAAGCCGTCGAATTTGGAATAGGAGTGAGGTTATGAAGAACATATATTACATACTAATTGCTGCCATTATGCTGTCGTGCAATGGTGATAATGTGCCCGATTGTTTTCAAAATTCGGGAGACATCATTCAACAGGAATTTGAGGTTCCAACATTTAGCACGATCACGGTTTTTGAACGGATCGAATTGATTATTACTGATGAGCCAATCCATAAAGTCATTGTGGAGTCTGGTGAATATTTAATGAACGATATTAAAGTCAATGTAGTCGACGGAAGATTAATTCTCAAAAACGAGAATGGCTGTAATTTGACTCGGGATTATGGCATTACAAAAATGTATGTTAGTGCACCGAATATTACCGAAATTAGGAAC
This sequence comes from Aquaticitalea sp., assembly GCA_041751535.1. GTDB lineage: Bacteria > Bacteroidota > Bacteroidia > Flavobacteriales > Flavobacteriaceae > JBPOFM01. The sequence continues at coordinate 20,098 of JBGSXJ010000137.1, read as the reverse complement.
AGTTCGGGGTTGGCAGTTAGTAGTAACGGGATATTAAATTATCCTGATTTAATGCTTATTTCGGAAGATTTTAACGAGGAAGACGCCTTCCATACCGATGGCGATTTTCGATTGCAAGTCAATTGTACAAAGTTGGACGTCATAACGAACAATCTTTCCAAACTGTTTATTAGCGGTACGGTTACGGATTTATTCATCGGATTTTATTCGGGCGACAGTCGGTTTGAAGGCGCTGAATTAATAGCACAAAACATTGAGATTTTTCAACGTAGCAGTAACGATATGATTTTAAATCCCCAGCAATCTTTGACAGGTGAAATACGAAGTACAGGAGATGTTATTTCGTTAAATCGGCCTGCCATCGTCAATGTGCAAACATTTTATACTGGGCAACTTTTTATTGAGGAGTAGTTAAAAATTCAAATTACAAAATCAGCAAATAATAAATTGTACGGATTAATTTTATATATTTGTACGTATAGAAAATTTGCCATGGACACAAAATTGACATTAAAGCTGAAAAAGCAAATTATTGACAAAGCTAAAGAGTATGCATCCGACAGAAAAATCAGTCTTTCCAGATTGGTGGAATCTTACCTACAAGCCCTGACTTCCGAAACTGAAAAAAATGAATTCGAAATTTCACCATTTGTAAAAAGTATTTCTTCTGGAACCAAACTGCCAGCTGATTTGGATTATAAAAAAGAGTATGCAGATCATTTAATTCAGAAATATAAATGAGCACTAGGATTTTTATAGATACCAATATTATGCTGGATCTTTTAGGTGAAAGAGAACCGTTTTATGAACCGATCGCCAAAATTGCAACGCTCGCTGAAAAGGGTAAATTGAAAATGATTGTTTCCCCAATTTCATTCACTACTGTCAATTATTTTCTGTCAAAATTTGAAAACTCAACAATTGCAAGGGAAAAACTTCGCAAATTCAAAATAGTATGTGAGGTATGTAGTGTGGATGAACAAACTATTGAAAAAGGATTGAATTCATCCATTAAGGATTTTGAAGATGCTTTACAATATTTAAGTGCCACAGAATCGGAATGTGACGTCATTATTACACGTAATGGAAAAGATTTTAAAGAGTCCTTGCTTCCAGTAATGACAGCAAATGAATTTCTCCAAAGTCTGACAATGTAATAACTTTAAAAATCCAAACTCGTAAATAACATTCACAATTTTCATTCAAAGGAAAAGATTGCCGCATTTCGCTCACAATAATGTTTCTATTGGTCTTTTAGTTTTTTCTAAACTCATAAACCCTTAAACTCATAAACATTTTACCAAAATCAACAATCAACAATCAAAAATCAAAAATCAACAATCCTCAACTCGTCAACTCCCGAAACAAACTTTCTAGATTCATGTTTTTTTGGTTGAGTTGAAGGATTTTCAAACCATTGTCGTGCGCAAAATCAAAAACCGTAGAACGCATGTCCACTTTGGTGGAAAAGGTCAGTTCATATACAAAATCATGCGTATTTTTAACCGATGACACATGCTTTATCCGATTGAGCAATACATCTTCCACGCGGTAATCAAATTCCACTTCGATAATCTGCGCTTGATCTGCTTTTAAATCCTTCAATTTTTTATCCGCCACAATCACACCTTTATTGATGATAATGACGCGGTCACACATGGCTTCAACTTCTTGCATGATATGGGTCGAAAGAAAAACGGTTTTTTGTTTGCCGACATTCTTTATCAAATTCCTGATCTCCACCAATTGGTTTGGATCCAATCCTGTGGTTGGTTCGTCCAGTATCAACACTTCGGGATTATGTAATAAAGCATTTGCAAGCCCGACACGTTGGCGAAAGCCTTTGGAAAGTTGCCCGATTTTTTTATGGGCTTCCGGAGTTAATCCGGTCTGCTGAATGACTTCTTCGATGCGATCTTTTGATATTTTATAAACACCAGCATTAAAGGATAAATATTCCTTGACATACATCTCCAAATACAACGGATTGTGTTCTGGCAAATAGCCAACCAGTTTTTGAACTTTTGAAGCGTCGTTTTTTACATCAAATCCATTCACCTTTGCATCGCCTTCAGAAGCTTCTATATAGGTGGTCAAAATTTTCATCATGGTTGATTTTCCCGCGCCATTCGGGCCTAAAAAGCCAACGATTTCACCATTATTTATGCTGAATGACACATTATTTAAGGCTAATTGCTCGCCATATGCTTTTGAAAGATTACTAACGGTTATTGACATAATTGCATTTAATGTTTTTAAAGAAAACTTTTTACCAAGAACCTGCCTGTCGGCAGATAGGTATATGAATACTTTGATAACAAAAGTGTCCATAAAAAATTATCAAAATAAGTCAAGAAGTTTTTTAAAACTTAATAGATTTTAAATAAGGTCTCGACCATCAGGTTTAGGATATTCAATATTAAAAAACATTCGTGAATTCGTGGCAAAAAAAATGAATTTCATCAAAAATAAACAATAATACCCATCTCAAAGCATTCCGAAATCGTAATAGCTCAAAAGACTCTGAAAAAAGATTTTGTATGTTCAATTTATTGGTTACTTTAGCAAAACAAATTATGAAAACGGCAAATTATACATATCAAAATTGGTTTTATTTCTTTTATAGCAAAGGGAACGAGGCATTGTATGTATAATTTATGAACCATAAATTTTAATATAAGTCTCGATGAAAATCGGGACTTTTTTAGTTTTAATCCATTTTAAAATTTGATAAAGTCAGTAGCCATACAGGGAATTAAAGGATCGTTTCATCATATTGTTTCGCAGCAATATTTTGATGCCGACATCATCGTTAATGAGTATTTGACATTCGATAAGGCGGTCGATAGCTTATTGCGACAAGAAAGTGATGCTGTGATCATGGCCATTGAGAATTCTATAGTAGGATCGATTATCCCCAATTATGCCTTGATCGACACGCATGATCTTCTTATTCTTGGGGAACATTATTTAGATGTACAGCACCATTTAATGGCCTTGCCAAATCAAAAAATAGAGGACATAGCCGAAGTTTATTCGCATCCAATGGCCTTATTGCAATGCAAGGAATTTTTTAAAAAGCATCCGCACATTAAACTGGTAGAAGACAAGGATACTGCAGAAGTCGCACAGCGCATTCAACAAAAACAGCTCAAAAATTTGGCGGCCGTTGCGAGTAGTTTAGCTTCAGAATTATTCAATTTGGAAATTTTGGCAAAAAGTATTCAGACCATTCAACATAACGAAACACGATTTGTCATTGTTAAAACATCACTTTCAGAATTAGAGGAATCACAAATCAATAAGGCCTCCTTAAAGTTTGAATTGGAGCATAAACGTGGTAGTTTAGCTGCAATTCTGAATGTAATGAGCGATTGCAAATTAAACCTGACTAAAATACAATCCTTGCCAAAAATCGAAACTCCATGGAAGTATGCCTTTTTTGTGGATGTTACATTTGAAAACTATAAAAATTACAACAAAGCGAAATCCATCATGCAACTGATGGCTCAAAATTTTAAAATATTAGGCGAATACAAAAACGCAAGAACATGATCCAACCATCCAACCGATTAGACAACGTTGAAGAATACTATTTTTCGAGGAAGTTAAAAGAAATCAACATGCTAAAGGCGCAAGGAAAGCCCATTATCAACTTTGGAATTGGGAGCCCGGATATGGCACCTTCACAGAAAGTTGTTGACGCATTAAAAAGCAGTTTGCAAGAACCTGCCGCACACAAATATCAAAGTTATCAAGGCCTACCAGAATTGAGACAGGCAATGGCAAGCTTTTATAAAGATCATTTTGGGGTTTCCTTAAGTTCACAAACAGAAATCCTTCCACTAATGGGAAGCAAGGAAGGCATTATGCATATATCTATGGCCTTCTTAAATGAAGGAGATGAGGTCCTAATTCCCAATCCAGGATATCCAACCTATGAGTCTGTCGCTAAATTGCTCAATTTAAAAATAAGATATTATGAGTTGGCTGAAAAAAATAACTGGGAACCAAATTTTTTAAGGATTGAAAAAACTAAAAATTTAAATAAGGTAAAGTTGATGTGGATCAACTATCCAAATATGCCAACAGGTGCAAAAGCATCCAACAGGACTTTTGAGGATACCATTGCCTTTGCTAAACGAAATAACATTTTGGTCGTCAATGACAATCCGTATAGTTTGTTGCTCAATGATTTCCCGAGAAGCATTTTTAAATATCCTGGAGCACGCGATGTTTGTTTAGAATTGAATTCGTTAAGTAAAACCTTTAATATTTCTGGATGGCGAGTGGGAATGGTTGTTGGAAAATCAGAATATATAGACGCCATTTTAAAAGTGAAAAGCAATATGGATTCCGGGATGTTTTATGGCATTCAAAAAGGGGCTATTGAAGCTTTGAACAGTTCTAAAATGTGGTATATCAGCCTAAACAGTGTTTATGAACAACGTCGTCAACTGGCATGGAAACTTGCAAAAGCTCTCAAATGCACCTATGATGCAAACACCGCAGGAATGTTTGTCTGGGCAAAATTGCCTTCACTTGTAAACTCAAAGGTGTTTACAGATCTTCTGCTGAAAGAGCAATCGATTTTTGTGGCGCCCGGAACCATTTTTGGATCAAAGGGTGAAGGCTTTATTCGAATTTCATTGTGCGCTTCAACAGATGATTTTGAGGAAGCCATTGCGAGGGTGAAAAGTAAATAATTAATATGTCTTTCCCACGAAAGATTTAGGTATGAAAAATATATATATAATAGGGGTCGGATTGATTGGAGGAAGTTTGGCGCTTGATATCAGGGCTCGTAGTTCCAGCGTCAAAATTTATGGGATTGACCGCAATGAATCTCATTTGCAGGAAGCAATCGCCTTAAACTTGATAGATGCCACTGCAACGTATGAAGATTTGCAGGACGCAGATTTAGTGGTGCTTTCAATTCCTGTGGATGCAGCGGTAACAGAGTTGCCCAAGATCTTGGATGCCATATCAGATACTACATTGGTGATGGATGTAGGTTCCACTAAACTGCCTATTTGTAAAGCAATCGCCAACCATCCTAAACGTCGAAATTTTCTGGCCACCCATCCCATTGCCGGAACCGAATTTTCTGGACCCAAAGCGGCCATTCATAAGTTGTACCAAAACAAGACGAGTATTATTTGTGAAGTTGAAAAAACGGCATTCAAACTTCAAGAGAAAGCGTTGAGTCTTTTTACCGACATTGGGATGCGCATCCGCTACATGAATCCTGAAGCTCACGATAAGCACATCGCTTATGTCTCTCACTTATCACACATCAGCTCGTTTATGCTGGGAAAAACTGTCATAGAAAAAGAAAAAAATGAGCGCGATATATTTGATATGGCTGGTAGTGGATTTGAAAGTACAGTAAGATTGGCCAAGAGTTCACCGACCATGTGGACACCAATCTTTAAACAAAACAAAGAAAACGTCATAGAAACCTTGGAAGAATACATCAGTAACTTGACAAATTTCAAGGATATGATGAAAAATGATGATTTCGACGCTATTTTTAAGGAAATGCAAAACACTAATCACATCAAGGATATTTTAAAAGGAATTGTTTAAGAAAAATTGAAAAATGGAAAATAAGAAAGAATTAAGATCATGGTTAGACAAATTTGGATTAGACCATCCACTAGTAATCGCAGGGCCATGCAGTGCTGAAACAGAAGAACAGGTACTCAAGATTGCCCATCAACTAAAAAACAGTGACACCACCGTATTGAGGGCAGGGATATGGAAACCTCGTACACGACCTGGTAATTTTGAAGGTGTTGGGGCGCTTGGTTTAAAATGGCTTCAAAAAGCAAAACAAGAAACAGGATTGTTGACCACAACCGAAGTTGCCAATGCCAATCACGTCGATTTGGCTTTGCAACATGACATTGATATTCTATGGATCGGAGCCCGAACAACCGTAAGTCCGTTTATAGTTCAAGAAATCGCTGATGCCTTAAAAGGAACGAGCAAAACCGTCCTAATAAAAAACCCTGTAAACCCCGATTTGTCCTTGTGGCTCGGTGCTGTGGAACGTTTTTATTCTGCCGATGTAAAAAATCTTGGAGTGATTCATAGAGGGTTTTCAACTTATGAAAAAACACGTTACAGAAATAATCCCGAATGGCAAATTGCCATCGATCTTCAAAATAGATTCCCCGATTTACCATTGATTTTAGATCCATCCCACATCGCTGGTCGACGTGATATCTTATTTGAATTATGCCAAACAGCACTCGATTTAAACTACGACGGACTCATGATCGAAACGCACCACGATCCAGACAATGCTTGGAGTGATGCCGAACAGCAAATTACACCAGAGACTTTAATTCAATTCACGAAAGATTTGAAAATCCGAAAAGTTACGGATGATGCTGCGGAATTCAAGAATAAACTAAATACCATGCGAACACAAATAGATGTCATTGACCACCAATTGATAGAAATGTTTGGAAAACGTATGAGAGTGGCCGACGAAATTGGTGCCTTAAAAAAATCGCGTAATGTGGCAGTATTGCAAACCAAACGTTGGAATGAAATCTTGGGAAAAATGATTCTTCAAGGAGAAGAAAGAAACTTGAGCGAGGAGTTTATTTTAAGGGTTTTTAAAGCAATCCATCAAGAATCTATAAACCATCAGGAAAAGGTGATGAATAAATAACAAACAAACAAACTGTTCCATCGAGCGGAGCTGAGATAAAATTAATATTTTAACATGATTCTAAACTCCGCTCGAACTGACAGTGTAGAAAAGAGAACTACTATTTATTCCGTTTAAAAATATAGCGTGTAATGAATATCCCCTGACCGTCATCTTTTCCCGAGTCACTTTCCACAGCACTTGTTACGAACGCTAATTCCCAGCCTTCTTCAACCATAGAGTTGATTTTTGATGATACTACTGCATCATTCGCTGCGATATTCTGAAATCGAATACCACCAATATTGTAGAAATTCAACAATTTAGTTTCTTCAAAATTTTTCACCCGTATCTCACTTCTATCCGATTTGTTGCGTTCGTCATCTTCTTCCGATCTATTGGATGTGAAATCTTTGAAATTTCTCTCTTCAGAAGAAGAGACTATCCGAGAACGTCCGAGCCCACTTGGTACTATGGATTCTACACTGGTAATCACTTTGTACTCTACCTGCGCATTTAAGTCGACAAATGTCATTATCGACAAGGCCAATGCAATTCCTAATTTTTTCATACTGTTGATTTTTTAAAATTTTTACACTTAAGTTATACTCTTCCTAGACTTAAAAATCGTTATTTTGTTACATAAATTAACAAATGACAGGAATTATTTATAAATCTACCGGAAGTTGGTACACCGTAAAAACAGAGCTTGGTGTTACCTATGAATGTCGTATCAAAGGAAAGTTTAGGCTCAAAGGTCTTAAAAGCACTAACCCAATTGCCGTTGGTGACGTCGTCGATTTTGAGTTGGAAACCGATAATGACCAAACCACAGGAATCATCAATCACATCCACGATAGAAAAAATTATATCGTCCGCAAATCCGTCAATTTATCGAAGCAAACCCACATCATTGCATCCAATATCGATCAGGTTTTTTTGTTGATTACCTTAAACAATCCACCAACCTTAACATCTTTTATTGACAGGTTTTTGGTCACCACACAGGCTTATTCTATCAAAACCATTTTATTGTTCAACAAGATCGATACTTATGATAAAGACATGCTTAAGGAAGTTAAATTTTTAGAGCATACCTATCAAAAAATAGGATATGAATGTCTTGAGATTTCCGCAACAACAGGAAAGAATATTGACCAAGTAAAAGCAATGATGGAAGGAAAAGTGAGCATGTTTGCTGGACATTCCGGCGTCGGAAAATCAACCCTAGTTAATTCCATTGAGCCCAATCTAGATTTAAAAACCAAGGAAATCTCAATGCAGCACAGTCAAGGTCAGCATACCACGACCTTTGCCGAAATGTATGATTTGAGCTTTAATGCAAAAATTATAGACACGCCAGGCATCAAAGGTTTTGGAATTGTAGATATGAATAAGGAAGAAATTGGCGATTATTTCCCGGAATTCTTTGCTTTAAAACAAGATTGTAAGTTCAATAACTGTTTGCATGTTGAAGAACCAAAATGCGCAGTTAAAGATGCCTTGGAAGCAAACCAAATAGCCTATTCCCGATACAGAAGCTATCTCCAAATGCTCGAAGGTGATAACGAACATTACCGAACTGAAGAATGGATGAAAGAGTAAGCAGTCTTCAGTAACAGTCAACAGTTTTAAAAAAACAGGTGAAAAAAAATTTGAAGTATCTATTGTTAGGTTTTTTATTTTCATCTTGTGTATTTGAGGAGCCACATTTCATGACTATTAGTGTTTACAATTGTGACAGAATTGCAATAGATAATAAAGTCGTATTTGAGCAAGATATTCCTGTTGCGGTTTATTTAAAAACAAAAGATTTAGATTCAATTCAGAAAAGCAAATTCTTTGTTAAACTGAAGATTAGCAAGGATGCTAAAATGGAGTATCTAAAGAAAGTTGAACAAGAATTGAAAAAGGCAGGCATTCTTAATGTTAGAGACTATAGTATTGATGATTTAAATTGTGGTTATTAGTTTAAATGAAAGCAGTCATCCAAAGAGTTACGAAAGCAAAGGTCATTATTGAAAACAAAGATGTAGCCACCATTGGCACGGGTTTTCTGATCCTATTAGGGATTGTGGAGGATGATTCTGAAGACGACATCAAATGGCTTTGCAACAAAATAACCAATCTCCGTATTTTTAACGATGCAAATCACGTTATGAATCTTTCACTCATTGACGTTAAAGGCGATGCCATTGTGGTAAGCCAATTTACATTGCACGCAAACACCAAAAAAGGCAATAGGCCAAGCTACATCAAAGCTGCCAAACCAGACATTGCCATCCCCCTATACGATATTTTTGTTATTCAACTAGAAAATGATTTGGGCAGAAAAGTCCAAACAGGTATCTTTGGTGCCGACATGAAAGTGGAACTTCTCAATGATGGCCCTGTAACTATCATCATTGATACCAAGCAAAAAGAATAATATAAGAAATTAAATAAAGTTGAAATTATGAATATCCAAAACTCCCAACAAGCTGTCGATGATTGGATTAATGAACACGGTGTTCGTTACTTCAATGAGCTTACCAACATGGCGCAACTCACCGAAGAAGTTGGAGAAGTGGCTCGTATCATTGCCCGACGTTATGGTGAGCAAAGCGAGAAGGATAGTGATAAGGAAAAAGACCTTGGTGAAGAATTGGCCGATGTCATGTTTGTGGTACTCTGCCTTGCTAACCAAACAGGCATCAATCTTCAAGAAGCCTTTGACAAAAAAATGGACAAAAAAGCCAAACGCGACCACGACAGGCATCATAATAATGATAAATTAAAATAGGTAAATGACCCTTACCATTCAAAAATCCTCAATTGCCAATCGTCAATCTTCAATTAGAATTACTGGCTCAAAAAGTGAATCGAACAGAATACTATTGCTTCAAGCTTTGTATCCAGAAATTGAGGTTGAGAATCTTTCAAACTCCGATGATACGCAAGTCATGCAAAGTGCTCTCAAATCTAAAGACGCCATAATTGATATTCATCATGCAGGCACGGCAATGCGTTTCCTGACGGCATTTTTTGCAACTCAAGAAGAGAGGGAAATAGTATTGACCGGTTCTTCAAGAATGAAAGAACGCCCCATTAAAGTGTTGGTGGATGCCTTGAATACAATGGGAGCAGAAATCACTTATTTAGAAAACGATGGTTGTCCACCTTTAAGAATAAAAGGAAAAAAATTTTCAAAAAATAAAGTGAAATTAAATGCCAATGTAAGTAGTCAGTACATTTCGGCCTTGTTACTTATTGCTCCTAAACTTGAGAATGGATTGGAACTCACATTGCAAGGTGACATAACCTCTGTTCCATACATAAACATGACTTTGCAATTGCTCAACCACATTGGTGTCAAAACTGCATTTAATGGTAATGTTATAACCGTTGAGCATACAAGTGCTGTTGTCCATCACAAAATGTTAGTGGAAAGTGATTGGTCATCCGCTTCTTATTATTACAGCATTGTTGCCTTAAGTGCTATTGACACCGAAATCGAACTGTCTTCTTACAGGCAAAACAGTCTCCAAGGAGATTCTATTTTGAAGGATATTTATTCTGACTTTGGCGTTGAAACTACGTTTAAAGAAAGTTCCATTCTCATCAAAAAAGTGAAAGACAGCGAATTTAAAACAGTAAGTTATCAACTTAACAATTCGCCAGATATCGCCCAGACTATTTCTGTAACTTGCTTTGCCCTAAATATGGGCTGTAATTTGTCAGGACTTCACACCTTAAAAATTAAAGAAACCGATCGACTTATAGCGCTCAAAACAGAATTGGAAAAATTGGGGGCAACGATTGAAATCACGCAAGATTCCCTAAAATTATATCCTGCCAATTCCATCATTGGCAATGTGACAATTCATACATATAATGATCACAGAATGGCGATGGCATTCGCTCCCTTGGCTCTTAAAACCACATTGCAAATTGAAGATGCCTTGGTAGTTTCTAAATCCTATCCAACCTTTTGGGAGGACCTTAAATCCATTGGTTTTAAAATAACCGAATAATAATCCGTCATTTACTTGACAACGCCTACTTTGAGATTGTATATTTGCAGCTTGCAAAAAAATTACTTTCGTGCAGAGCCATGACTATTTTGTAAATTCAGAAATAGATGTTTAGGCATTGTATTGATTGTAACAAAACAATAAATAAAAACAGATGAAATTATCGCACTTCAATTTTAAACTTCCAGAAGAATTATTGGCAGAACATCCAACCGAAAACAGGGATGAATCCCGTTTAATGGTTCTTAATCGAAAAGAGAAAACCATTGAGCACAAAACGTTTAAGGATTTGATCAATTATTTTGATGAAGGCGATGTCATGATTCTCAATAATACCAAAGTTTTTCCGGCGCGCTTATATGGAAACAAGGAAAAAACAGGCGCCAGAATTGAAGTATTTTTATTAAGGGAACTTAACGAAGAGCAACGGCTTTGGGACGTTCTGGTAGATCCAGCACGTAAAATCCGGATAGGCAATAAACTGTACTTTGGCGATGACGACACTCTTGTTGCAGAAGTCATTGACAACACAACATCTAGAGGACGGACCCTTCGTTTTCTGTATGACGGTTCCTATAAAGAATTCCGCCATAAATTGAACGAACTTGGCGAAACACCACTTCCAAAATACATTAAACGCGACGTGGAGCCAGAAGATGAAGAACGGTACCAAACTATTTTTGCAAAAAAAGAGGGAGCTGTAGCAGCACCAACAGCCGGTTTGCACTTTTCAAAACATTTGTTGAAACGATTGGAAATTAAAGGAGTTAATTTTGCAGAAGTGACGCTTCATGTTGGGTTGGGAACATTCAACCCTGTAGAAGTTGAAGATTTGTCCAAGCATAAAATGGACAGTGAAGAGGCATTCGTCGAGCAACACGCTGCTGATATTGTAAATAGTGCCAAGAAGAGCAAAAAGCGCATTTGCGCCGTGGGAACTACCACAATGCGTGCCATTGAGAGTTCAGTTTCTTCTAACGGACAGCTCAACGAATTTTCGGGATGGACCAATAAATTTATTTTTCCACCATACGATTTTAGCATTGCTAATTGTATGATTACCAATTTCCACACACCAAAATCGACATTATTAATGATGGTGTCGGCTTTTGCAGGTCACGATTTTATGAAGAAAGCTTATGAAGAAGCGGTAAAAGAAAAATATCGATTTTATACTTACGGTGACGCAATGTTAATCATATAGATAAATAGCCTTGTTTTAAACGAGGCTTTTTTTTTCAATAGACATGGAAATTATAAAAAAAGATATACGCGCTTTAACCAAAGATCAACTTCGGGAATTTTTTGTCAGCGAAGGTGACAAAGCCTTCCGGGGCAATCAGGTCTATGAGTGGCTGTGGAGCAAAGGTGCCCATACGTTTGAGGATATGACCAATATCTCCAAAGAGACGCGCCAAATGCTCGAGAATAATTTTGTCATCAACCACATCAAGGTAGACCAAATGCAACGCAGCAATGACGGAACCGTTAAGAATGCCGTGCGTTTGCATGATGGGTTGATTGTGGAGTCGGTATTGATTCCAACCGCAAAACGTACTACGGCTTGTGTATCATCACAAGTAGGTTGCAGTTTAGATTGTAAATTCTGTGCTACAGCTCGTTTAAAGCGAATGCGCAATCTTAATCCCGACGAAATTTTTGACCAAGTGGTTGCCATTGATAAAGAAAGCCGTCTTTATTTTGATAGACCATTGAGTAATATAGTCTTCATGGGGATGGGAGAGCCACTTATGAACTATAACAATGTTCTAAAAGCCATTGAAAAAATCACCTCACCAGAAGGACTTGGAATGTCTCCAAAACGAATTATTGTTTCTACTTCAGGTGTTCCAAAAATGATTAAGAAAATGGCAGATGATGACGTCAAATTTGGACTTGCAGTTTCGTTGCATTCCGCCATTGACGAAGTCCGAACGTCCATCATGCCTTTTAATGCAACCTTTCCGTTGGCAGATTTAAGGGAAGCACTTGAATATTGGTATGCCAAAACAAAAAACACCATTACCTATGAATATGTGGTTTGGGAAGGTATCAATGACACCAAAAAAGATGTAGATGCCTTGATTCAATTTTGCAAATTTGCGCCGAGTAAAGTCAATTTAATAGAATATAATCCTATTGATGATGAGCAATTTAAACAAGCAGGAGCCAAAGCAATGGATATGTATATTTCCATGCTTGAACGAAATAACATTACCGTTACTGTAAGACGATCAAGAGGTAAGGATATTGATGCTGCATGTGGTCAGCTTGCTAATAAGTCATAAAAAAAACTGCTTCAAAGAGAAAGCAGTTTCTTTAATTTCAATTGTATTTTTTACTATAAAGTTATTTTCTTTCTAACAACAGCATTTGTATTAACATCATTTAATTCCAAAATGTATACACCAGTCGCTGTCGAATTGGCTTCAATAACATAGGAATTGCCAGTTGTGGAGCCTTTCAATACAGATTGACCAGAAATGGAAAATAAATTAAAGTTCGTACTTTCCGGTAAATTATATAGTGAAATGCTTTTTTCTGAAGAAACTATTCTAACGTTATTAATAGAATTTTCTTCGATACCTAACGTTTGACCAGCAGTGATAGGAGCTCCAGCAGTCGCGTTATATGCATAATCTTTAACTATAATGCTCGAAGCATCTACCGCAACTTGAATTCTTGCCCAACCATAATGCGTGTTGGCGCCAATCATAAAATGGAATCCTACATAGCCATCTGTTCCTCCACAAAACTGGCTTCCTGAATAGGCACAACTATCATAATTAAAATCGCCTCTGGCAGATGAAAAAATACCGTTGGTGGCATCTATTAGAGTTCCTGGCGCTAAATTAGAAGGATAATAATAAGAGCTTGAAGTGAAGCCTACAATAGCATTCGAATTGTAGGCGGTGGCAGCAGGTCCTGAAGCAGGAAATATAAAGGCAAAATTTGCTGCGGTATTAACGCTGAGCAAGTAATCACCTGTAGCATCATTATTCAAATCTAGAGTGTAGTTGCCACCTGGAGCAATCGTTGCATCAGCGATATCGGTGTAGACAATTTGGCCATTGGTGTTTGCAACACCCATTATCGCCGCAGAGAAAGCACTATACTTTAAAAGTTTTTCAGAAGTAATTTTTTTCATGTATTTTTGGTTTTAAGGGTTTATATTGATTTCAAATTGATTTAAATTTAATAATAATTACACAAATAAAAAAGGCATTCAATGAAAATTATAACAACAGCATTGAAAGATAGAACGGTAATTAATATCTCTGACATACCTGTAGATAGTAGTTTAGGATTATTGGCCTATGGCGATATCGGATTTGAGGCATGGCGAAAATTAAAGAAATATTCGAAAACAGATGAGGTAGATGAGTCAGAATAAGTTATTATTAATTGGCTGGGATGCAGCAGATTGGAAGATTATTGGACCTTTATTGGCTAATGGTCAAATGCCCACACTAAAGAAGATGATAGATAATGGGGTTTATGGGAATATGAGCACAATGAATCCACCTTACTCTCCAATGTTATGGTCGTCTGTAGCTACTGGAAAAACACCTGATAAACATGGTGTTTTGGGTTTTATTGAAGTTATGGAAAATAATGACGGTGTTAGGCCTGTCACAACCACTTCAAGGAAAGCAAGAGCATTATGGAACATTTTTCACAATCAAGGTTTAAAAAGTAATTTAGTAGGCTGGTGGCCAAGTTTTCCGGCAGAGCCCATTAATGGTGTTATAATTTCAGATAAATTCCAAAAAGTGTCTAAAGATCCTAAAAGGCAAAAGCCAATGCCAAAGGGAACGATACATCCGAAGGAATTGGAAACTGAATTTAAGGATTTAAGGATGTTTCCACATGAGGTGACAAGCGAACATGTTCTTCCTTTCATTCCAAAAGCTATCAAAATAGATCAAGAAAAGGATAAAGGCCTAATGGCTTTTGCAAAAATACTATCAGAGAATGTTTCGGTGCATAATGCAGCGACTAAACTCTTAAGAACTACAGAATGGGATTTTATGGCTGTGTATTATGACCTAATTGATCATTTTTGTCATTCCTATATGAAATTCTATCCACCAAAATTAGCAAATGTTTCTCAAGAGCAATTTGAAATCTATAATGAAGCTGTAATTGGCGCTTATCGATTTCAGGATATGATGCTCGAAAGAACAATGGAATTGGTAGATGATGATACAACGGTAATTGTTATGTCTGATCATGGCTTTGAATCTGAAAGCAAGAGAATTGTTGAGATGCCGAAGGTACAGGCTGCTGCCGCAATGGACCACCGTCAATTTGGAATGTTTGTAGCCACTGGGCCTAACATAAAGAAAAAAGAAAAGGTATATGGTTTAGGGTTGATCGATATTGCACCGACAATACTGCACCATTTTAACTTGCCTATAGGAGAAGATATGGATGGCAAAGTAGCTCTTGACATATTTAATACAATTAAAGAAGTAAAATACATCCCAAGTTGGGAGAATGTAGAGGGCGACTTTGCTGAATTAAATTCTAAAAGGGATATGGATAAGTTCTCGGATGACGAAACGATGGAACAGCTTATAGAACTTGGCTATGTCGAAAGATCTGATGAAAAAATTCAGAATGCTGTACAGAAGACAAAATGCGATTTAAAACATAATCTTGCCAGAGTGCATCTGGGAAAGAAAAACTATAATCAAGCAATAGATATTTTGTTAGAACTTATCCAAGAAAAAGAACCAATAGATATTACACCATACTATATGGATTTAGTTAATATTTCCCTTGAATTGGAAGACTTTGACCAAGCACAACTATATTTGAATGACCTCAAAAAGCAGAAAACCACAATCAAGTATGCATTGTTTTTTTCGGAATCTTCAATTTTGCTCGGTCAAGGATTTCCTTTAAAAGCTTTAAAAATTCTAGAAATTGCACAATCCAACAATAGATATAACAATCCTGAACTTTGGTATAAAATTGGAACAATCAAGCACCAGCTTTGTAATTATGAAGAAGCTAAAGATGCTTATAATCAGGCCGTAATGATTGAACCAGATAAAGCAAAATACCATGTGGCAATAGCAGAGAATATGGTCGCTTTAGGTGAATATGAAGAAGCTGTGGATTCAGCGCTCACCAGCATTGAACTGGTAAAATATTTTTCAAAAGCACATTATATATTAGGAACGGCGTTGGAGAAAATAGGTGATTTTAGAAATTCTAAAATTGCTTTTGAAACAGCAGCAAGATTAACACCAAAAACGTTCCATCGTGCAGAAAGAGCGATTGAAAATCTTGAAGAAATAATTGCTCACCCTAGTGTTTTTAAAGATAAAGGCTCTTCCAAATACAGAAAAGAACAAATTGTTGTGGTGTCTGGACTTCCTCGTTCCGGAACTTCCTTGATGATGCAAATGCTTCACAAAGGAGGTCTAGATATTTTAACCGATGAAAATAGAAAACCTGATCAATCAAACCCTAAAGGTTATTTTGAGTATGATCCAGTGATGTCTTTGCATAAAGATAATACCTGGCTCCATTTGGCAAAAGATAAAACTGTAAAAGTGGTAGCCCCCCTTTTAAAATTTCTAGATCCAAAATATCGCTATAAAGTCATTTTTATGAATCGTGAGTTGACAGAAGTCGTAAAGTCGCAACAAAAAATGATTGGAAGAGATCCTGAAACGTTGCCAATGAAACTCTTTGATGCCTATGCCAAACAACTCCATAAAATTGAAAATTGGAAAGATAAAGAACCTGGAGTGGAGCTCATTTATCTCAATTACAAAGACGTATTAGAACATACAAAAGAGTCTGTAGATAAAGTCATCTCATTTATCGGTATTGAAATGGATAAAGAGGCAATGGCAAACTGCGTAGACAAATCCCTCTATAGAAATAAAGCATAGCATATCCCATCGATTTTTAGTACGTTTGTCTAACATTTTTTATTCGCCACTAATTGAAAATAGTTGAACAAATAAAACAGCCCATTGGCTATGAAATGGAACTTTTCGAACAAAAGTTCCTGCTTTCCATGTCCAGTAAGGTGGCGTTGCTCAACCGCATTACAACCTACATTGTCAATCGAAAAGGGAAACAAATGCGGCCCATGTTCGTATTTCTGGTTGCTAAAATGGTCGACAATGGGCAAGTCAGCGAACGCACGTATCGTGGTGCTGCGGTCATAGAGTTGATACATACCGCAACGTTGGTGCATGATGATGTGGTAGATGATAGTAACCGACGCCGTGGCTTTTTCTCCATCAACGCTTTGTGGAAAAATAAAATTGCTGTTTTAATTGGTGATTATCTCTTGTCTAAAGGATTGTTACTTTCCATAGACAACAACGATTTTGACCTTCTCAAAATCATTTCCGTGGCAGTGAGAGAAATGAGCGAAGGTGAATTACTTCAAATTGAAAAAGCACGACAACTCGATATTACCGAAGACATTTATTACGAAATTATACGCCAAAAAACGGCCACACTTATTGCCGCCTGTTGCAGTCTTGGTGCAGCATCGGTAAAACCAAACACTCATGATGTAGAGTCCATGCGCAAATTTGGAGAGTTGATCGGTATGGCATTTCAAATTAAAGACGATTTGTTTGATTATGGCGACGATAAAATAGGAAAACCAATAGGAATCGATATCAAGGAACAAAAAATGACCCTACCATTAATTCATGTTCTGAATAATTGTTCTAAGGCTGAAAAAAAATGGCTTATCAATTCGGTAAAAAATCACAACAAAGATAAAATACGTGTTCAGGAAGTCATTGAACTAGTAAAGAAAATGGGTGGTTTAGAATACGCTGTTGCCAAAATGGAGGCTTTTAAAGATGAGGCCTTATTGCTTCTTGACGCTTATCCCAATTCTCAATATAAGGACTCTTTGATTCTGATGGTGAATTATGTGATTGACCGTAAAAAATAATTTGTTAATTAATTATCTGATTAATAACGAATTAAAAATTAAATTTACACTTCAGGCAACCATTTGTACAACTTTTGCGTCTTTGTAAATAGAAGACCTAATAAACCGCTTTTGAAAGTCATACAACTTCATAACAACACAACAGAACTTATCAGTAAAGCTTCGAAGAACAATCGAAGAGCACAACATCTGTTATATGAGATGCATGCGCCAAAAATGTTAAGCATATGTCGTTATTATGTCAAAGATTTACAGAAAGCAGAGGAAGTTATGCTCAACGGTTTTTTTAAAGCATTTTCCCATTTAAGTTCCTTTAAGCATGAAGGAAGTTTTGAAGGATGGATGAGAAGAATTATGGTTAGAGAGGCCATTTCATATCTACGCCAGCAAAAAAATGTGGAGTTTTTAACTGATGAAATAGAGATCAATCAAGGTTCATATAATGATATGAATGTTGAAATGGAAGTTTCAGAAATTCAACAGCTGATTGATGATCTACCCGAAGGTTATAAAATGGTTTTTGTTATGTATGCCATCGAAGGTTATAAACATCAAGAAATTGCAGATATTTTAAAAATAACCGAAGGTACTTCCAAATCACAACTCTTCAAAGCTAGAAAGTTGTTACAACAAAAAATTAATGAATTAAACAAAACAGGTTATGGCACCAATTAAATATGAGGAACAACTGAAGGAGACGCTCGAAAAGCGCAACATTACACCTTCTTCAGAAAGTTGGGCGACATTATCCGATCGTTTGGATGCGCAACAAAAAAACAAAAACAGATCACTGTTTTGGTGGTTTGGCATCGCTGCAAGCATAGTTGGTATTGTGTTTATTACAACGCTTTATTTCAACAACCAACCTATTCAAAATGCGTCACCTATCGTCGTGGATTCTTTCCAAGATTCGATTCAGTATCAAAAGAATGAGACCATCGACAATAAAAGCCAATCATTGCAAGTTGCAATGGAAGAAGTTGCCCCAATTGAAACTTCAGTAATTCAATCCAATTCAAAGGCCAATACAAGTAATAGCGTTTCCGATAAAAATGGAATTGAAAAAAGCCTTTTAAAAGACAGTGAAGTTGTCCAAGTTGAAAAGTATTCGACCCAAAAATCCATAGAAAGCGTTAACGAGATCAAAAACACGAAACTAACTTTTGAAGATCAAAAAATACAGGATGTCGTAGCTCAAATCAGGGAATTGAATGCCAATGGTCAGACTGTTTCAAGTGCCGAAATAGATAGTTTGCTCAAAAAAGCACAAAAGGAAATTCTAAATAATAGATTATATGACGAAAACACCAGAACGGTTGACGCCAATGATCTGCTGCAAGACGTTGAAGCAGATTTGCAACAATCGTTTAGGAGTAAAGTTTTTGAAGCCTTACAGTCAGGTTATGAATCGGTAAAAACTGCAGTTGCCGAACGTAACAACTAAAATTCCTGCAAATCCCGATCATTTTCGGGAAGGAGTCTCTTGAAATAAAAATAATAAATCAATTAAAAATCGAACTTATGAACACAATTACAAAGATTGTTGTGCTGGTGAGCCTATGCTTCATCGCAAATACAACAAATGCCCAAGACACAATTCAAAAAGCGAACAACAGCACCAAAATTGAAACGCTTGAAAAGCTCAAAGAAGCCGTTGTCACAGAAGAAAAAGAACTTCTAAAAACTGAAGTGGAAGCCATCAATCAGCAATTGGAAAAAGGCGAAATCACGAGCGAAAAAGCAGACCAATTAAAACAGGAAGCTGCTAAAAAACACGCTTTGAACATCGAAAATCGAATTGCGATTATTAATAATCGTATAGCCTTGATAAAGCGTAATCCTCAAGATACTCCGATTGATAGTGATAATGATTATTCCATCTCAATTGGAGGAAGTGATCAGTTCATTAAAATTAAATCCGGTAAACGGACACCCCCAAAGTATGATATAAGAACTGGCAACCAGCTTTTGTTCGCCATTGGTTTTAATAACACCATTATTGATGGGCAAAGTTTAGATGACTCACCTTATGAAATTGGTGGTTCGGGTTTTGTAGAATTGGGTTGGCTTTGGAAAACACGACTACTTAAAAATTCAAATTTCGTTAGAATTAATTACGGACTTTCCTTGCAGTGGAATAAATTATCCATAAAGGACAATCTCTATTTTGTTGAAAATGGCGATCAAACAACCTTGGAAGAATTCCCATTGGATTTAAAAAAATCAAAATTCAGGACTACAAGTTTGATCGTGCCATTGCATTTCGAATTTGGGCCTTCCAAAATGAAAGATTACGGCGACCGAATTAGATATTTTACTGATGAGCAATTCAAAATAGGACTGGGCGGATTTGCAGGTGTCAATTTGAGCACACAACAAAAACTGAAATTCAAGGAAGATGGTGATGATCAAAAACAAAAAATGAAACAAGATTTCAACACAACCAACTTTGTGTATGGAGTAAGCGGTTATGTTGGC
>JBGSXJ010000136.1:0-13566 GCA_041751535.1 Aquaticitalea sp. | reverse complement strand
ATTCGCATTCAACTCATCCCCACATTTCAACAGTTCGGAAGTTTAAAGTTTTGAATAGCTTCTTCATCCCGCAACTTTGTGCTATCAAAAAACAAATAGTATAATTTTTTAACAGCCATGAAGCAACTATCCACATATATCATCCTCCTCTTATCTACAATCTCAATGGCACAGACCACGATAAATGGTAAAGTAATTGACTACAAGGGAATTCCAATAAGTGGAGCCAACGTATATCTTGAAGGCACCTACGATGGTGGCACCACCAGCGAATTGGGCGCTTTTGATTTTAAGACAGCAGAGGAAGGTACACAAACACTTATAATTTCATTTTTGTCCTATGAAACCTTTCGATTGACAGGTGATGTAAAAACCATGACTTCACTAAATATAAAGCTGCGTGATGATGTGAATACGTTGGATGCAGTGGTCATTTCCGCAGGCACCTTTGAAGCAGGGGATAATAGTAAAGTGTCAGTATTGAAGCCTTTGGATGTGGTCACAACGGCATCTGCATTGGGAGATTTTGTGGGTGCATTGCAGACATTGCCAGGCACAACTACGGTCGCTGAAGATGGTCGGTTATTTGTAAGAGGCGGTGAAGCGGAGGAAACCCAGATATTTATAGATGGTATCAGGGTTTTCACACCATATAGTCCTACCACCAATAATGTCCCTACTCGTGGTCGTTATTCGCCGTTTTTATTTGATGGTATTACCTTCTCGACTGGTGGCTATTCAGCGGAGTTTGGTCAAGCATTGTCAAGTGTTTTGTTGTTGAACACCATAGACGAGCCCGATCAGAATAAGACAGATATTGGCATCATGACTGTTGGCGGAGCCCTCGGTAACACTCAAAAATGGGAAAGAAGCTCCTTGAGCGTCAACGCATCATATATCAATTTGGCCCCTTATATTGTTTTGTTTCCCGATCGTAACGACTGGAAGAAGCCGTTTGAAAGCGCTTCTGGTGAAGCAGTATTTAGGCAGAAATTTGATTCTGGTCTGTTAAAACTGTATACAGCTTTCGATCATTCAAATTTTGAATTGACCCAAGAGGATGTTAATTTCCCCGAAGGGATAAACTTTAAACTGAATAATAATAATCTTTATTTTAATGGTTCGTACCACGGTAGGCTGAATGACGTTTGGTCGGTGTTTGGCGGCATGAGCTATACTTATGGCAAAACGCAATTGAACATTAGCGATAGCGACATCGATAATACCGAAAATTCGCTGCATGTAAAGCTAAAATTCAAGCGTCGATTTAGTAACCGCTTCAAAATTAACTTTGGCACGGAATACTTTGCCACCAATTTCGATGAAACCTATTCAGATCTCACACCTACAAACAGCAACTATGGTTTTAATAATAATATTGTTGCGGCCTTTACCGAGGCTGATCTCGTTTTTTCCAAAAAATTGGCCTTAAAGGCTGGCCTCCGAGCTGATTATAGTGAGTTGTTTAATGAATTGAACTTAGCGCCTCGTGTATCTTTGGGTTACAAAACGACTGCCAAAAGCCAAGTGTCACTGGCGTTTGGCAACTTTTTTCAAAATCCGTCGAATGCTATATTGAAGTTCGATCAAGAGTTAAAAGCGCAAAGTACGGCGCATTACATCTTCAATTATCAATACAATGCCGATGGAAAAATATTCAGGGCTGAAGCCTATTATAAGGATTATGATAATTTGATTGCATACGATTCTGAATTCGCCAATTTTGATAGCAATTTTAGCAACACAGGTTATGGCTTCGCCAAAGGTATTGATCTGTTCTGGAGGGATAACAAAAGCTTCAAAAATTTAGATTATTGGGTAAGCTATTCCTACTTGGATACCAAACGGAAGTATAACAATTTCCCAATGGCGTCGCAACCTAATTTTGCCAACACGCACAATATATCTTTGGTCGGTAAATATTGGATTGACGATTTAAAAAGTCAGGTTGGGATGAGCTATGGCTTTGCTTCGGGACGTACTTACACCGACCCCAACCTTGAAGGGTTTTTAAACGCAAAGACTAAATCCTACAACAGTTTAAGCCTTAATTGGGCGTATTTGGTAAGTCCGCAAAAAATCTTGTATTTGTCTGTAAATAATGTATTGGGCTTTAAGAATATCAATGGGTATCAATATGCCAATACGCCAGATCTCAATGGGAATTTTGCAAGACGCACTTTACGTCCCGCAGCTGACCAATTCTTCTTTATAGGTTTCTTTTGGACGATTAGTGAAAAGGGTACTGACAATCAATTAGATAATTTGTAAGGATTAAATTATCCACACCGCTTGATAGCTGATAAATGTCATAGAAATTCTTAATGTTTAGGGATAATTTTATACTATAAATTGTTAAGGCCATGATAGCTAGAAAGAATCCCGAAATGGAAGTTGGCAGAAATAGTAGCCTTTATTTTGCTATAGGAATCATTAATATGTTGTTAATCACTAATATACTTTTGGAATACAAAACCTATGAAACCTCAAGCTTGGTACTGGATACCATTTCCATGGAAGCGGAGTATGAAGATGATATACCGATTACCACTATTAATCCTCAACCACCTCCGCCACCACCTCTCACCATTACCGAAAAGGTCATTGTGGTGGATGATATTGAAGAAATCACCGAATCCATTATAGAGAGTACTGAATCAGGTCAGGAAGATGTGATTGAATCTCGAATTGTAGCAGTTGCGGACGTCAAAGTAGTGAAAGTAGAGGAAGATGTTGAAGTCCCTTTTGCGGCCATAGAATCAGTGCCTATTTTTCCAGGCTGTAAAGGTGGTTCAAAAGAAGAAGCAAGAAAATGCTTCCAAATGAAGATACAAGAACATATCCAAAAGAACTTTACATATCCAGACCTGGCTAAAGAATTAAGGATTCAAGGCAAGGTATTCGTGATTTTCATTATTGATAATAAAGGTAATATCACCAATATTCAAAGTCGTGGGCCAGATAAGATTTTGGAGAAAGAGGCCGAGCGCATTATTTCCTTATTGCCAACTATGATTCCCGGAAAACAACGTGGAAAACCAGTAAGAATGCCTTATAGTGTTCCGATCGTTTTTCAATATGTGGAAAGTGAAAATTAAGCCGAAAAAGTTTACCTCCTGAACCTGTAGTATTCGGCCATAGAATGTGTCTTATTTTTTAGCATATGAGCAATAACATTGGCTCCAATTACTGAAAAGGTGATGCCATTGCCTCCAAACCCTAAAACAAAATAGCTGCTCAAGAAATTGGGGTGTTTTCCAATGTAGGGCAAACCATCTTTGGTTTCTCCAAAGGTACCTGCCCAGACAAAATCGGTCCTGAAATTGTAATCAGGAAGCAACCGTTTTAATTTTTTTTGGAGGGTTTTTTTTTTGTCTTTTAACAAGGCATCGCGTTTGGCATCATCTACAAATTCCTCATCGCAGCCACCGATCAACAGCCGGTTATCGTCTGTGGTTCGCATATAGAGGTAAGGTTCTGATGTATTCCAAAATAACGTATCTGTCAGATGTTTTTCTTTTTTGTCTGTCTGTTCGCCAACAATGGCATATGTTGACAATAAATCTACAAAGGTATCTTTTATGAGTTCTGTGCTTTCATATCCATTGCAATAAATGACATGTTTCGCCTTTACAGTATTGCCATATTCTGTGGTGAGAAATACGCCGTTCTGTTTGTATTCCGTAGCTTTGATGTCAGTTTTGTCGTAAATCTTAAGGCCTTTTTTGTGATTGTATTTTAAGATATCATGGGTGAATTTAAAAGCATCAATACTACCACCTTGTGTTGAAAGAATGCCACCAAAGGCATTTTGCAATCGGTATTTTTTTTGAATCTCTTCTTCAGTTAACCAGGTTACTGGTAACCCGCAGGCTTTGCGGGCTTCAAATTCTTCATGCAACCAAGGCAAGTCTTTTTTGTAAGCGGCAAAGTAGAGGGATTCCTTTTTTTCAAATCCACAATCAGATTTGATGGTTTTGACAATTTGTTTTAGCTCGTCAATGGAGTCGTAGCATGCCCAATAGTTTGCAATCGCTCCTTCATTGCCTATAAGTTCCGAGAGTTCATACAGTGGTACATCTATTTCATATTGCAACATTGAGGTTGTTGCAGAAGTGCTTCCGTGGGCAATTTCCCTGCGGTCGACCAAGGTGGTTTGATAGCCTTCGGCAATACACTTGTGTGCCATTAGGCTACCAGTTATGCCACCTCCGATGATGAGCACCTCAGTGGTTATATCTTCTTGTAATGATGGATAAGATTCTAACAGGCCGTTTTTGACAAGCCAAAAGGGCTCATTTGATTTTAAATCCATTGTTGGTTATTTTTATAGCGTTAAAGATAAAGCCAATAAGGTAGAAAGCTTATCCTAAAAAACACAGATGTTAACGCATTGAAAAACTGAAACTATGAGTCACTAAGCATCTATTGACATCCACCAATTCCAATTTTTGGTTCGTAATATTCCTGTTTCCCTGTGCATTACTATGGATCCTTCGCCTTGATGCATAAAAAAAATCCTGCAAGCAGCAGGATTTTTTTATGAGCATGACTTGCTCATCATAAGAATTATTTTTTCAAATTGTCCACTTCACGTGTAACACTATCTTTTATCTCGCCAAATTGTTGTGAAGCTTTAGTGTCCCATTCGTTGACTGTATCGTTTATTTTTCTGCCAACGTCTTTGACCTTAGCATGTAGTTGTTCTTTTTTTTCAGGAGTCATACTTCTGTATTTCCACCATGCAAATACGCCTGCTCCCAATCCTAATAAGGCCAAAAGACCTTTTTTTTGTTGTGTTTTCATATTGTTGTTTGTTTATACTTAAAGATACGGTTTTCAGCGGAATAAAGTTGTTGGTGTATCCAATTTTTAAGAAATCTTTAATACTCCACTTACTATAAACAGGAGAAGATATTCTTAATCACTAGTGTATTGTTTTCGCTTCATATTTTTTATCATTTCGTTGGCTTTTGTGAGTTCTTCTTCATTGGTAGGTTTAAGGAGCTGTTCCTTTACTTTGTCAGGTTCATGGCTCAAGTGTACATAAAATGGAAAGTGGTCGGATTCGATACTTTCAAAGTTTCGCATCGAACCTAATCGGAATTCTGGAGACACATACACATGGTCTAAGGGCCAGCGCAGTAATGTTTTTTTTGCATTAAAGGTGTTATAAAATCCTCGACCTACACGCACGTCCAATAACCCACTAACACGTTGAAATAGTAAGGAGGTTGCCGACCATGCGACGTCATTAAAATCGCCTGCTACAATAACTGGCAATGGAGAGGCTTTTGCAAGTTTTGCAACAATCATCATTTCGGCATCTCTGTCTGTTGATCTCGGGTTCTCTTGCGGCATCGGTGGAGTAGGATGGATGGCATACAACTGGGCCAATTTGCCGGAACGAAGACGAAACTTTGTATGAATTGATGGTATGCTGTCATCCACTAAATAGTGTATCTCTGGATCAATCAATGGTAATTTGGAATACAGCACCATCCCGTAAGTATTTGGCAATGGTACTTCAACTTTATATTGATAAGCGATCGGCAGGTTTTTGGTAATGGCATTTTTCCATTCTTCATCTGTTTCGGTAAAGAGCATAATATCCGCATCCAAACTGTTGAGTTGTCCAGTTAGCTTATTATATGCTGTGTTTTCTTGAAGCACATTTGCTGTGAAGAGCTTAAGATCATCGCTTGAGTCTGTGGATGTGCTCTCTTTCATTTCTTTCTCGTAAAGGGGGGTATAAGGCATGATTTTCCCGAACTGATAAAGAAAACAAAAAATCAATCCAAACATGAACAAAAAATCCTTGTACTTTTTTATATCAAAAGCAATGAAATAAACCAAAATGGCAATTAACGTTAATGAGGTCAATTGCAAATGAGGAAAATCAAACATGCGTATCCACCAATAATCAGCAGGTATTAGTGGTAAAAGGGTAAGGATAATGGCAATAATCCCGAAGCCAAAGAGAAAAGATTTTAATCGCATGACATGTATTTTTTTGTTAAGATAATAAATAAATTATTTGAAATATCTACGGTTGTAATATCATAATAACTTGCTAACAATTATGTATTAAGTTAAAATTTTCAGGTAAACAAACAAGTTTCCAGTTACATTTTTAGCATCTTTAAAATCAAAAATAATCTTTAAAATTATATATGATGAATGAATTGTATCAAAAATGTATAGACGCCTGCCAACAATGTTTGGTTGACTGTCAAACTTGTCTAATGCAAATGGCAGGAAAAGAAAGTATGAATGATTGTCCAAAATGCTGTGTTGAATGTATTGATGCTTGTTTAATATCCATTAAAATGATGGCTTCCAATAGTGACCGAGCATCAGAATACTGCCAGCTCTGTGCAGAAATATGTGAGTGGTGCGCCCAACAATGCAGTGAACATGACCATGACCATTGTCAGAGATGTGCGGAATCTTGTAAGCGATGTGCGGAAGCTTGTCGCAATATGGCTGCCTAGTTACATTCAAAACAGCCCAAAGATTCTTTTGGAATGTCCAGATCTTCCGAACCTTTTAGAGGTTCGGTGAGTAATGGAGAAGCGTCCAAAACGGACTTAAATCCTGTTGCGTAATCTAGTAAATGATCACGTCGGCTTTTAAGTTTCTCGGCAATACCTTTTCCATCCAAGTCATAAAATTCTTTAGGCCACGCATTCAATGCTTCGTCGATAACCGCATCGGTAAGGAGTTGTTGCAGTTGTTGTGCCTGTTCAACAAAGACGTTTTTTGGAATGTCCTTCAAAAAATAAACATCAAAAGCCTGGACGAGCCCTGGTAAGTAATCAATTTCACTTTTAAAAGGCCGCATTTCTGGTTTCACGTTCTTGTTGGCAATCATGGTAGGAACAATACCTCCAAGATTAAAAAAGGCATTGTCGCGGTCTACAGGAAGTGGAATGGCATTATATTTTTCACCCTTCTGCTGAATGACCCAGCCCCATTGTTTGGCATGTCGGTCCCAATCCCCAATGACCAAATCAAATAAACGCGCTCTTACAAGAGCATTTTGGTCAATGCTCAAGTTCCTTTTATGCTGTTGCTTTAATTCCTGTAAGTCATCGGTATCAATAATTTCAATGACATCTTTAAGATCGGTCCAGTTCTTTTTGCTTTTGGTTTCATACTCCAACAGAAAAATCCGATTGCCATAGCCATCGTTATATGATTCCAATTTAGGCTGTTTTGGAACAAACACCACTCTTGGAAACGTATGTAGAACCCCTACTTGTTGAGACAAATGCGCTACGACAATTGCGCCATAGGGATGTTGTGCCGAGATGCCGTCCATCACAATATTTTCAAGTCCAAGTGTTTTGGCAAATTCAGGAACAAGAGCGTCAGGATTTTTGTTGATACTCCGCAAGGCATAGTAAATGCCGCTTGAATCCAACAACTTTAAGGATTGGGTTTGTTTGCCACCACCTTCACTCGTGATTTTTAATCCTCCCATAAGGGAATCCAAGTACACAACTGGCACTTTAATTGGAGTGGACCACGCTTTACGGTAGTGTGCGCCTTGCATTAGGTTTTTTAGATCATTGCTTTTATATTGATTGGTTGCGGTAATTAATATCGAATCCTGATTTTTGAAATCAATGTTGGAAGTGTCATCAAACTCCACCGGTTTCGATTTTTCAAAAAGCTCTGGTGAAGAATTTAAAGACCAATATAGGATGATTATAAATATTATAAGGAGCAAAGCAATAATCCCAAAAACTTTTTTCATGAGGGCAGTTTATAAATGTATCACAAAGGTAAGACACGAGCATAGTGACCTTTAATGAATTCTATTAAAAAAATAACCCATATCAATAAAACAGAATTAATAATTTTCAGATTTCCATTTTATATTACATCCAACACTAGGTTTTTGTTCGCTGCTTATTGGTTGGTAATTCAATAAAGCATTTAAGGCATTACGTAGATCCTTGCCATCTACTGGGATGCCATTGTTCGGTCGCGAATCATCTAATTGTCCACGATATACCAAACGCAACTCGTCATCAAACAGATAAAAATCGGGCGTACAGGCTGCATCATAAGCCTTGGCAACTTGTTGTGCAGAATCGTAGAGATACGGAAAAATATACCCTTCGTTATTGGCAGTCTCTTTCATGTGCTCCGGTCCATCTTGAGGATATTTATCGACATCATTGCTGGAAATAGCAATACAGCAAATGCCTTTTGGTACAAAGTCCTTTGCCAAGCGAACGATTTCGGAATTGACGTGTTTTACAAACGGACAATGGTTGCAAATGAACATGATGATTGTGCCCTTTAATCCTTGACTTTGCTTAAGTGATACATTGGTATTGCTCACTGGATCCAATAATTTGAAATCGGGAGCTTTAGTACCTAATGGCAACATATTTGAAGTTGTTTTGGACATATTATTATCTTTGTTCTAAATTGATTATTAGTAATTTTAGCGAATGGATAAGATAGTGACTTTTGAGGATTTTTCCAAAGTTGATTTACGCGTCGGAACGATTATAGAGGTGAATGATTTCCCCGAAGCAAGGAGTCCTGCCTTTCAGCTCATTATAGATTTTGGAGCTTTGGGAATAAGAAAGTCGTCTGCACAAATTACGACTCTATATACCAAAGAGCAACTACTGCTCCGACAGATTATAGCTGTTGTAAATTTTCCAAAAAAGCAAATCGGCAAATTTATGAGCGAATGCTTGGTCATAGGCAGCGTTGATGGAAAGGATGTCATTTTGTTGCATCCAGAAGACAAGGTTGTTAACGGTGCAGTGGTGAGCTAAAAAAAACCGTCACTCCTTTGGGCAACGGTTTGGATTTTTTCAATTTTTGTTTGGATATTTAGCTTTAAAAGAGAGGAACTCTAAAGTCTAGTTAAATGTCTTCAAAATTGATATCTGTAAAACTTTCAGTGGATTTTGGCACTTCGTTTGTTGAATTGCTAGCGCTATCAAAGCTGTCGTCATTTTCTTCCTTCTTAAAATCTTTTTGATGACGTTCACTAATGACTTCATCGCCTTTTTCGTCAACGATATAATCAGTCATTTCCTTTAAAATCACATTAAATTCAGCGAAGTCTTCCTTGTACAAATAAATCTTATGTTTCTTGTAATGAAAAGAACCATCATCATTGGTGAATTTCTTGCTTTCAGTGATGGTTAAATAATAGTCATCTGCTTTTGTAGATCTTACATCAAAAAAATAGGTTCGTCGCCCTGCTCTCAATACCTTGGAGTAAATTTCCTCTTTCTCCATCATTCCATTATGGTCACTCATGATTTTTTAAATTAATAGGATTATGCGTCTCAAAAATCTAAAAAAAAAGGTTAGCAACCAACAAAATGTTCCATTTCTTTTTTAATAAAGTAGTTTTATGGCATTCAGGATACACTTTATAACCTTTTTGGGGTTGATAAGTAATTAACTTGCAGAAGATTCGGTCAACTGTTTTAGATATAAGTTTTTGTAATAGCCGTCGACATTTATAAGCGAGTCATGGGTGCCATTCTGAATAATGCGTCCGTCCTCCATCACAATTATCTTATCGGCATTTTTAGCTGATGATACCCTGTGGCTAACGATAATTGTGGTCTTACCTTCTGTAACATTGACGAGGTTTTTAAGGATTTTTTCCTCCGTTTCCGTATCTACAGCCGAGAGGCAATCATCAAACAATAAAATCTGTGGAGCCTTAATAATCGCCCTCGCTATGGAAATACGTTGCTTTTGACCACCCGAAAGCGTAATGCCACGTTCGCCCAAAATAGTCTCGTATCCATTTGTAAAGCCTTTTATGTTTTTATGTACGTCGGCATTTTTTGCCGCCGCAATGATTTCCTCTTCGGTGGCGTCTTCTTTACCAAACATGATATTGTTTTTAATGGAATCCGAAAAAAGAAAGGCATCTTGAGGTACGTATCCAATGCTATGACGCAGGTCGTTTAGATTTAATTGATCTATTTGCACACCATCGATGGTTATTTGTCCTTGCTGCACATCATAAAGTCGCCCAATCAAATCGAGAATAGTAGATTTACCCGATCCTGTTTTACCCAAAATAGCCAAAGTTTCGCCAGTATTTAGTTCAAAACTCACGTTTTTAAGCGCTTGAATATTAGTGTCGGGATAGGTAAATGACACATTTTTAAAAGCTATTGCACCTTCTATAATGGAATGGGTGTCCACATGATTTTTGACTTCTGGTTCTTGCTTTAAGAATTCGTTGATCCGTTTTTGGGATGCTTCAGCCCTTTGAATTACGGAAGTTACCCAGCCTACGGTTGCCACTGGCCAGGTCAATAAATTCACATAAATAATAAATTTAGCAATGACTCCAAGGCTTTCAATCTCACCATTTATATATTGAACGCCTCCAATGTATATAACGATAATGTTGCTTAAGCCAATTAAGAAAATCATCAATGGAAAGAACAATGCCTGTACTTTAACCAAATCAAGATTCTTTTGTCTATTCTCTAGTGATAAGGTTTCGAAATCTGAATTGATAAGAGGTTCTATTCCATATGATTTAATTACAGAAACACCACTAAAGGTTTCTTGTGAAAAGGTTGAAAGTTTGGATAACCACACTTGGACGATGGTGCTTTTTTTATGTATTTTTTTGCTCAATACATAGATGAAATAAGATAAAACTGGTAGTGGAATAATGGTGTACAGTGTTAAAATTGGGGCTTCCCTGAACATTAAAAACAAGGCGATGACAAATAATGTCAGCGTATTGATGCTATACATTATTGCTGGACCCACATATTCCCTCACCTTACCAACATCTTCACTAATACGGTTCATCAAATCGCCTGTACGGTTCGACTTGTAAAAATTCAATGAAAGGCGCTGGTATTGTTGATAGACTTCATTTTTTAAATCATATTCCACATATCGTGAAACGTTGATGATTGTTTGGCGCATTAAGAAAGTAAAAACTCCACCAATAATAGCCGCAACAACAATATATAGGATGTTTTTTAGAAGTTCTGCCTTTACCACTCCAAGATCCGTCACGGTGCCTTTGCGGTATTCATCGATAATGTCCACCGAAGACCCCACCAATTCCGGGGTAAACAACAAAAAGATTCGGGCAATTATGGTGATTAAGATTCCAATAAGAAGCTTATAGCGGTACTTGTAAAAATATTTGTTAATGTGTTTTAATTCTTTCATTGAAATAAATTGGGGTCACTTAAGTTTTTAACAATATCGCATTTTAATGTTAATATTTTTGCTAATACTTGAATATTGAATTATTTTTGCACGCTGTTTTTAGATAATCTATAAAAGCATATTCTTAAAATATATTTATGACTTCAGAAATCATACTCACAAAAGAGCTCCATAAAGTTGATCCAGTATTTGGTCAAACATCTTTTGATGACCATGAACAAATCGTTTTTTGCAACGACAAAGATACTGGTTTAAAAGCAATAATTGGTATTCATAATACAGTTTTGGGTCCAGCCCTTGGCGGCACAAGAATGTGGAATTACGCCAACGAATGGGAAGCCGTAAATGATGTTTTGCGTTTGTCTAGAGGGATGACCTTTAAATCGGCCATAACAGGTTTAAACCTTGGTGGTGGAAAAGCGGTGATCATTGGAGATGCAAAAACCCAGAAAACACCTGAATTAATGCGTAAGTTTGGTGAATTTGTACACTCCTTAAGCGGGAAATACATAACTGCCGAAGACGTAGGAATGACTACGGAAGATATGGATACGGTAAGGGAAGTTACACCGTATGTTACTGGAATTTCCGAGAGTAAAGGAGGCGCTGGTAATCCGTCGCCTATAACAGCCTATGGTGTGTTTATGGGAATGAAAGCAGCTGCCAAGTTTCGATTTGGTTCTGATGTGTTGGAAGACAAATCTGTATTTGTTCAAGGAATTGGGCATGTAGGTGAAGCTTTGGTGGAACATCTTGTCAATGAAGGTGCGAAGGTTACCATTGCTGACATCAGCCAAGAACGTTTGGAGAGCGTACGCTCTAGGTACAACGTTACTATTTATGGAGGAAGGGATCTTTATAGCGAAGATATGGATATTTATGCGCCATGCGCACTTGGGGCCACAATAAATGATGATACAATCTATAGGTTAAAGGCAAAAATCATTGCTGGAGCTGCAAACAATCAATTGGCTGAAGATAAGCATGGAAAGATACTTCAGGAAATGGGGATTGTGTACGCACCGGACTTTTTGATCAATGCAGGAGGAATTATCAATGTCTATGCTGAATTGGAAAATTATGGCAGACAGGAGATCATCAGAAAAACCGAAAACATCTACAATACCACACTAGAAATTTTACAACGAGCAAAAGATAGTGGCATAACCACCAATATAGCGGCTGTGAATGTTGCAAAAGAGCGCATTGAGACTCGTAGAAAAGAAAATTCAAAATAATAAAGTTTCGAGAAGTTTAGGTTTCTCGAATCATAAAATAACACTATTTTTGCAAGGCGAAAGTTTAAAAACATTCGCCTTTTTTAATGAACTCGTTTAAGCTTTTTTGATTGAAGCGAAAATTAGCCATTTTGTAACCGATTGAAGGCTTTTTTGAGTTACATAGCAGGGCTACGGAAGGAAAAAATGACGAAAAGCGGGTGCAAAATGGCAATTTTTTAGCCAATGATAAAAAGTTTAAACGAGTTCAATAATTAAAAAGTTCTTTGTAGATGCTAAATAGAAGACATATCCGTATCAAAGTCATGCAAACACTCTATGCATTTGATGGATCGGAAAGTGATGATTTGAAAAAAGATGAAAAATTCCTAATTCAAAGCCTCGAAAACATGTACGATCTTTTCTTGATGCAGTTGTCATTGCTCATCGAAATCCAAAAGCGCGCAGAAGATTATCAGGGTAAAACGCAAAAAAAGCATCTTGCCACTCAAGAAGAAAAAAATCCCAACAAGAAATTTGTAAATAATCAGGTGCTTCTAATGTTGAAGGACAACGAAGTGCTAAAAAACGAACTCGAAAAGCGCAAAATCGATTTTTGGTATCTCGATTTTGAGTATGTCGATATTATTTTTAAAGCAATTATCGAAAGCACAATTTATAAAGACTATATGTTATCTGATATCTCCAATTTTAAGGGTGATCGTAATTTTATAGTGAACATGTTTTCTGAAATCATCGCCCCAAACGAAAAGCTTTACGAGTATATAGAAGATAAAAAACTGACCTGGATTGACGATCTGCCTGTGATCAACACCATTCTTCAAAAATTATTGAGGAAGGTAAAACCCGATACAACCGAACATTTTTTTGTGCCAGCATTGTATAAAGACATTGAAGACAGGGAGTATGCTGTGACACTTTTTAAAAAGACCATTTTAAACCGTTCAAAGTTCAACGCAGAGATTGACGCCAAAACTGTCAATTGGGATTCTGACCGTATCGCAAATTTAGATGCCGTTTTATTGCAAATGGCGATTTGCGAGTTTCAAAAATTCCCTTCAATTCCTGTTAAAGTCAGTATTAACGAGTATTTGGAAATTGCCAAGGATTACTCAACGCCCAAGAG
>JBGSXJ010000135.1:0-37493 GCA_041751535.1 Aquaticitalea sp. | reverse complement strand
TTCAACACCTTTAACTCGAGAATTGCCTTCTCCTTTGGTGGATCATACGCATTTGATGTATACCACTGGTGGCATGGAAGATATATCAACAAAATTAAATACCCTTATCTTATCTCCTCAAAAAAGGAAGCAATTGGAATTCAATGCAAGAAGCTACTTTACTGCGTATTTAGCGCCTGAAATTATAGTTAAAAGACTAATTTTCTAATATTATTAATTCCTGATCTCTACTTTTGATTCCCAACGGATTTAGTATATTAGCTGACTAAATAAACCACCATTGCATTGGAGACTTTAAAAGACGACGACTGGCTTTACACTATCTCTTCCAAACACAAGCTGATTGATTTTAATTTTAAGGAGATTTGGCGCTATCGTGATTTGTTGGTGTTGTTTGTGCAGCGGGATATTACCACTGTTTATAAGCAGACTATTTTAGGACCGTTTTGGTATTTGATACAGCCTTTGTTTACTGCATTTACATTTACTCTGATCTTTAATAATATGGCGAACATCACTACGGGAAATGTGCCACCTTTCTTGTTTAACCTTGCAGGGATCAGTATTTGGAATTATTTTAGAAGTTGCTTTTCTGCCACTTCTGATACCTTTACCAGTAACGCGGGTATTTTTAGCAAGGTGTATTTCCCTCGATTGATTTCACCATTGTCGGTGGTGATTTCCAATCTGATCAAATTTGGGATTCAACTGTTTATTTTTATTGGGTTTTATATCTATTATTATACTCAGGGTGCTGATGTGTCCCTAAATCGAACTTTGGTGTTTTTTCCTTTTTTGGTGATTCTTATGGGGTTGCTGGGCTTGGGGTTGGGCATGATTATTTCATCGTTTGTCACCAAGTATCGTGATTTAAAATATTTGGTCTCTTTTGGCACACAATTGTTGATGTATACGTCGGCGGTGATGTACCCTTTGGGACTGATGCGCGAAAAATTACCCAATTATGCCTGGTTGGTGGAGTACAACCCCTTGGCATATATCATAGAGGCTGTGCGGTACATGTTGTTGAGCACTGGAGAGTTTTCCACAAGTGGGCTGCTGTTTACTTTGGTTACTACGTTCGTCATTCTGTTTGTGGGGATTGTCATTTTTAACAGAACGGAACGGCATTTTATTGATACGGTTTAATGGATTATGGTTAATAGTTAGTTTTTATTAAAGAGAATAGAATATAGAATATAGAGAATAGACGAAAGATTTACGATTTACGATTTTTTTTATTTTTTTAAACTGAATACTGAACACTAAATGATTACGACTTCAAATAATGTTATTTTAAAGGCTGAAAACATCAGTAAGCAATACCGCTTGGGGCTTGTGGGTACTGGGACGCTTGGTGATGACCTTAAACGATGGTGGCACCGAGTGCAGGGCAAGGAAGATCCTTTTTTAAAAGTGGGTGATGTCAACGACCGCAGCACCAAAGGCAGTAGTGATTATGTGTGGGCTATACGGGATATCAACTTTAAAGTGCAGCAGGGTGAGGTTTTGGGGATTATTGGTAAAAACGGCGCAGGGAAATCTACCTTGCTTAAAATATTGTCGCGAGTGACCACGCCAACCACGGGGGAGATTAAAACAAGAGGGCGTATTGCGTCTTTGCTTGAAGTTGGCACTGGCTTTCACCCTGAATTGACTGGGCGTGAAAACATTTATCTCAATGGTGCCATCTTGGGGATGACCAAAGCTGAAATACAAAGTAAGGAAGCTGAAATCATTGACTTTAGTGGGTGTGAACGTTATGTGGATACACCAGTTAAACGTTACTCTTCTGGGATGCGTGTACGGTTAGCTTTCGCGGTAGCCGCCTTTTTAGAACCCGATATTCTAGTGATTGATGAGGTATTGGCAGTAGGCGATGCCGAGTTTCAAAAGAAGGCCATTGGAAAAATGCAGGATATCAGTAAAGGTGATGGTCGTACGGTGTTATTTGTGAGTCATAATATGGCTGCCGTGAAGAGCTTGTGTACACGAGCCATTGTTTTGGAACATGGAAAAACGGTTTTTGAAGGCGGTACAGATGAAGCTATTGATTTTTATCTATTGACCAATCAATTTTCGGGTTTTAAAAATGAGTATATTAATGATCATCTAGAAGGTTCTGGAATCTCAAATTTAAGAATAGTTGATAAAGCCAACAAGAATAGAACAGAATTTGGATTTGATGAGCCTATCACCATTATATGTGAAATTTTAATAGAAGAAAAATATTTGAATGCACATATTGGATTTCGGGTTGTTGATTTAAAAGAACAAATTATCTTCACGACAGAATTTAAATTGTCATCAAAAATTGAAAGGGCGGGAATCTTTGCTTTTGAAGTTGAAATCCCACATAAATTTTTGGTTCCTAATACATATTATATAACTTTTGGCTTACATATGCCAAATGTTATTATGATTGATTATCTGGAAAATTGTTTGTCTTTCCAAATTGTAGAAACAGGTTCCGATTTTCATATCTATCAGGGACGGGATTTTGGATGCGTCTTTGTCAACTTTGAATGGAAAGAAGTCGCTTCTTCAATCTAAATATCAAATTAATGCTAAAAAAGCTACTAAAAAAAATATTGAAATCTAACCAAGTAATTCGGATAAACGAAGGTTCTAATAATCAGGAAACTCAAAGGCTTATGACGGACCTTAAGTTGCAAAATGGAAAAATATGGAGCCAATTTTTACACGATAAAAAAAATATTAAATCGCTGCATGATGCCGAATTTAAAGTGTTTTCACAATGGGGAGATGACGGCATCATTCAATATTTGATTCATTATTTGGAAATTGAAAATAAGGTATTTATTGAGTTTGGGGTAGAAGATTATGAGGAGTCTAATACGCGGTATTTACTAATGAATAATAATTGGACGGGTTTGGTGATTGATGGTAGTTCAGCAAATGTGGATAAAATAAAAAATTCTGATCTTTATTGGAAATATGATTTTACGGCTAAAACTGCTTTTATAACTTCAGAAAATATAAATACATTAATCAAAGAAGCAGGAATTATAGGAGAGATTGGCCTATTGCATATTGATATTGATGGTAATGACTATTGGATATGGAAGGCTTTAACTATTGTTGAGCCTATTATTATGATTGTGGAATACAATAGTTTATTTGGCAGTGATCTTCCTATAACTATACCTTACAAGGAAGATTTTAATAGAACAGATGCGCATTATAGCAATTTATATGCAGGAGCATCCATTGTTTCTTTGTGTGATTTGGCAAAAGAAAAAGGCTACGCATTTATTGGCAGCAATAGTGCGGGTAATAATGCTTATTTTGTAAAGAAGAATTATTTAAAGAATTTGACACCTTTGTCCGCTGAAGATGGTTATATTGAATCCAAATTTAGAGAATCAAGAAATAGGGAAGGAAAACTTACTTTTTTAAGAGGTAAGGAGCGTTTAGATGCACTGAAAGGTCTCGAGGTATTCAATACTAGAACTAATAAAATTGAAACACTATAATGGCAACGATCAAATATCCAGTATATCAACCTCAGTTACTTGGGAACGAAAAAAAGTACGTTAATGAATGTTTGGATTCATCG
The DNA here is from genome assembly GCA_041751535.1 of Aquaticitalea sp. Lineage (GTDB taxonomy): Bacteria > Bacteroidota > Bacteroidia > Flavobacteriales > Flavobacteriaceae > JBPOFM01. The sequence continues at coordinate 33,913 of JBGSXJ010000135.1, read as the reverse complement.
TGGATTTCAAGTAAAGGGAAGTTTGTAAATCAATTTGAAACTCAATTTTCAAATTATGTAGGCACAAATCATGGTACAGCGGTTTCTAATGGAACAGTAGCCCTGCATTTAGCATTGTTAGGTTTGGGTATTGGTGAAGGTGATGAAGTTATAGTGCCAACCTTAACATATATCGCTTCTGTTAATTCGATAACCTATACAAACGCAACGCCTGTTTTTGTTGATTCTTTAGAAGATACTTGGCAAATTAACCCCGAGGATGTTAAGCGCAAAATCACTTCGAAGACAAAAGCTATAATGGCAGTTCATGTTTATGGACATCCTTGTAATATGGTGGCATTAAAAAAACTATGTGATGAGTACAACTTATTTCTTATTGAAGATTGTGCAGAAGCTATCGGTTCAAAATATAAAGGGCAGCACGTGGGGACCTTTGGTGATGTAGCTACTTTTAGTTTTTATGGTAATAAAACAATAACCACGGGAGAGGGAGGTATGGTCTTAACCAATGATGCGACACTACATGATAGAATTGTTCATTTGAAAGGTCAGGGATTGGCTAAATATCGAGAGTATTGGCATGATGCCATTGGTTATAACTACAGAATGACAAATATCTGTGCCGCCATTGGGGTTGCCCAATTGGAGCAAATAGAGAGTGTCCTATCAAAAAAACGGCAAATTGCAGTATGGTACCAAGAGTTTTTTAAAGAGTCACCTTTTATCTTTCACGGCGAGTCTGATGATGTTTTTCATTCCTATTGGATGAATACCATACTTCTTCCAGAAGAGATGGATAGAGAAGCCCTAAAACAATATTTAATCGATAAGGGTATTGAAACACGTCCTATGTTTTATCCAATTCATACCATGCCGATTTATTCCCAAAGGTATGAAAAACACCAAGTTGCAGAGGGTTTAGCTAGAAGAGGAATGAACTTGCCGAGTTATCCTGGTTTAAGTAGGGAGGATATCGTTCAAATTACTACTGTCTTAAAAGCATTTTAAATGGAGGTAGTTGAGATATTTGGAGCCGGAGGACATACAAGATCATTTATTTCGTTATTGAATGCTTGTAAAATTAAAGTTGCTGGTATATATGATAACTCTTTCGATCCAATATATACAGAAATAATAAATTCAGTGAAAGTTATTGGCACTATAGACGGTCATATTTCTACAAATAAGGTTGTAATATCAATCGGAGATAATTTGAAAAGACAAGTATTGTTTTTATCCCATAGAAAATCGGTTTTTAATGATACAATATGTCACCCAACAGGATTCATTGACGATTCTGTCCTATTAGGAAAATCGAATGTTTTTTTTGCCAATACCTTTACTAATTCAAGCGTTAGAATTGGAGATAATAATATAATAAATACAGGAGTGATTATTGAGCATGAAGTTGTTATTGGCTCACACAATCATATCTCGGTTGGATCCATAATTTGCGGGAGGGTTAAAATTGGAGACAATTGTTTTATTGGAGCTGGAGCAGTTATTATAGACAAAGTAAAGATTTGTGATGACGTTACAATTGGAGCGAATGCTGTTGTCGTTAATTCTATAAATCTCCCTGGGGTATACGTAGGGAATCCAGTCAAAAAGATAAAATGAACATATTAATTGATATACCTAATTTAAGTAAAACACAAGGGGGTGTTTATCAATATTCTTTGGCGTTATTAAATATTTTAGCAAAAGGAAACTCAAATTATCAGTTTTTTATTTTTTGTTATAATCCAGATAAGGATATACAAAGAATTGTTAACACTTATTCAAATTTTAAACTAACTACTATTTCTACACCTTTATATTCAAAAAAGAAGCTTTCTTTTTTCAAACTATTTAATAGAATATTTCGTGTTCTTGGGTTAAAAAAAAGATTTAGGAAAGAAGATATATATGATGCTATTGTTAAATCACATAAAATTGATATTATTCATACACCTTATCAATATTTAATTAAAAAGCCAAAGGTTAAAAGCATTACGACCTTGCATGATGTTCAAGAATTACATTTTCCAGAATTTTTTACTTCTACACAAAGAGCTTATAGAGCGGTCAACTATAAAAAGGCTATAGATGGTGCAGACGCTGTAATTGTTAGTTATAAACATGTAAAACAGGATATCACCAACTATTTTGAAAAACCAGAAGACGCCGTACATACTATTTTATTGGACATGCAGGATTTATGGTTTGATAAAATAAGCAATCGCAATAAAACTTGTATAGATCACTATCAATTACCAGAGAAATTCTTGTTATATCCTGCCTCTACCTGGGCACATAAGAATCATTTGCATTTGCTTGAAGCTATCAAACAATTAAATAACCCTGACATTTATCTTGTTTGTACCGGAAACCCTACAGACCATTATGAGAAAACTATTTTACCCTATATAGAGTCTGAAAATCTATCCCAACAGGTTCGATTTCTTGGGATTGTGTCAGATGAAGTTTTGTTTGAATTGTATCATACATGTCGTGCGGTAGTTGTTCCTACCTTATATGAAGCTGGAAGTTTCCCTGTAATGGAGAGTATCATTATGGGGATTCCTGTCATATGTTCAAACGTTACTTCCTTACCCGAAACAATAGGAGATGAGCGGTTTGTTTTTGACCCAAAGGATATATTGGATATTTCAAATAAAATTCAAAAAATTTATTTTGATATAGATTATAGAGAAGCGAATATTGCCATGTTAAAAGTTCAACGCGAAAGATTAATTAATAATGATGCAGCTACTAAATTTGAACATGTGTATGCAACAATAGGTAATGAAAGACCATAGACATGAAAAAATTACTAATTAGAATAATTACAGGATAGGTAGGTGCTTTTTTTTGCTGAATTTGAGGTAGAACCTAAAATATAGATGGTTGCAATTTGTTGACTAAATGATGGAGGCAGATATAAAATTATTCGGGAAATAAAATTGTTTGCGAATTGCAGCTCAGGTCACTGGGGATTACCGTAAATTGACAACAGAATTGTCAAGTTGATGAGGACAAATTTTTTAAAAAAAAGAAACAGGTGCTTATTTCTATAATTACCATCAATTATAATAATATTGGGGGTCTTAAAAAAACAATGTCCAGTGTTTTTGAGCAAACCTATCAAGCCATTGAATACATCATCATTGATGGAGGGTCTACTGATGGCAGCAAAGAATATATCGAAACCCAAAGCCCTAAAGTTCATTTTTGGGTAAGTGAAAAAGACACAGGCGTGTACAATGCCATGAATAAGGGTATTAAAGTAGCGACAGGTGAATATGTGTTGTTCTTAAATAGTGGTGATCATTTCTATGATCATTCGGCATTGGCTAAGTTTCAACCATTTTTATCTGTAAAAAACAGTAAAGATATTATCTATGGAAATATAGTTGTGGTTTCTGAAAAAGATTGGATAAAAACATACCCCGACATCTTAAGCTTTTCATATTTTATGAAGGATACTCTACCTCATCCTGCGACCTTGATAAAACGATCCTGTTTTAAGAATTTTTTATATGATGAAGATTTAAAGATTGTATCTGATTGGAAGTTTTTTATCATAGGGATTTGTAAAAGAAAGTTTTCGTATGTGTATATTAATGAACTCATCAGCTATTTTTATTTTGATGGCATCAGTAGTACTATGCCACAAATAGCAGCTCAAGAAAAAAAACAAGTTTTAAAGTCTCATTTTTCATGGCGAATGTTGAGTAAAAAAATAGCGATTAAAATAAGACGAAGGATTAAAAAATAAACTTAAACTTTTTTTTCTTGGTAAAATAAATATAAAATGAAAGTATCAGTCATCATTCCTTGTTTTAATCATGGCCAGTATTTGGAAGAAGCATTGCAATCTGTTCTGAATCAAACCTATCATGATTGGGAGTGCATAATTATCAATGACGGTTCAGCGGATGACACAGAGAAAATTGGTCAGCTTTGGGCTGACAAAGACTCAAGGTTTAAATATTTTACCAAAACAAATGGGGGTCTGCCAAATGCGCGAAATTTTGGTATAGAAAGAGCTAAAGGTATCTATATATTGCCCTTGGATGCCGATGATTATATCAGTTCAAATTATATTGAATTATGTGTCAATGCACTAGATCATCACAATTTTAATCTGGTTTATGGCAAGGTTGAGCAATTTGGTAGTAGAAGTGGTCTTTGGGATTTGGGCACTTATGGTTTTAATGATTTATTGATATCTAACATGATTCATTGTACTGCCATGTATAGTCGTTCAGACTGGGAACGAGTTGGTGGCTATGATGAAACCATGACTTCTGGGCTTGAAGATTGGGAATTCTGGGTGCATATATTAGACAAAAATGCTAAAGTAAAATTATTGGACAGCATCACTTTTTACTATCGAATTAAAGATGTTTCTATGATTAGCCAAATGGATAAGCAGAAAGAAATGGAAGTAAAAGCCTATGTTTTGAAAAAACATGCAGCTACCTATCACCCTATTATTTTAGGATTGCATCTTGAGAACAAAAAATTTAGACAAAATATGAATGATTTAAAATTTATATTTAAAAGATTTTTGAAACTACTCATAGGAATAGACCTTAACACTTAGAGCACTGAAACCATTGTTATGACCCAACCATTAGTTTCCATTTGCATTCCAACATATAACGGCCAGCAATTTATTGCGGAAGCCATGGAATCTGCAATAGCGCAAACCTATCCAAACCTGGAAATTATTGTGTCGGATGATGATTCAAAAGATGCTACATTAAATATTATCAAATCATTTAGTGTAAAAACGTCCATTCCGATACATATTTACCATCATGAACCTAGGGGTATCGGTGCCAATTGGAACCATTGTATTAAAAAAGCCAATGGGGCGTTTATTAAATTTTTGTTTCAGGATGATGTTTTAGTACCAGCTTGCATTGAAGAATTGGTTCCTATCCTTGTAAGAAATAAAACCGTAAGTATTATAGCATCAAAGAGAGAATTAATAATTGAAGATTCATACCCATTAGACAGAATAAATTCTTTTTTGAAAACATATGGTGACTTGCAATCCACATTAACTTTAAGTACTGATAATAATCTTAGTATCTTAGATAAGAGTTTATTTAAATCCTCCAAATTTTTTAATTCTCCATTAAACAAAGTAGGAGAGCCTTCGGCAACACTAATAAGAAAGGCAATATTTAAAAAATCAGGTTTTTTTCGAGAGAATTTAAAACAAATTTTAGATTATGAGTTTTACTATAGAGTTTTAAAATATAATGATATATTAATTTACAATAAAGAGTTAGTTCGTTTCAGGTTGCATGCTAATCAAGCTTCCTCAACTAATATTGAAAATATCGAAGATAGAAAGTACTTTCAAAAGGAAATATATTATGATTTTTTTTTACAGTTACCAAAATCAAGAGTATTAGCATATTATAAATCACAAATACTTAAAATTTTAAAAATAATTTGAATCCTGTGGTAAGTATTATTGTGCCAAATTATAATCATTCTCGGTTTTTAAAGGAGAGGCTTACTAGTATTTTTAATCAAACCTATCAAAATTTTGAAGTCATTTTATTAGACGATTGTAGTGAGGATCATAGTAGAGAGATTTTAGAAATGTATCGGAATCATCCAAAGGTTTCACATTTTATTATAAATGAAAAAAATTCAGGTTCCCCATTTAAACAATGGCAGAAAGGTATCAGTTTAGCCAAAGGAGATTTTATATGGATAGCAGAAAGTGATGACTATTGTGAATTGAATTTTTTAGAAAAAACCATCAAGAATATAACTACCGAAGTGAAATTGTGCTATGTACAATCTATAGATGTAGATGAATACGGTAAATCTATTTTTAATCGAGAAGATTATACAAAAGAATTAACTCCAAATCTGTGGGTTGCTGATTTTGTAATTAATGGTTTAGTTTTTATTAAAAAATTTCTAATTATAAAAAATGTAATACCCAATGCGAGTGCCGTCGTATTTAAAAAGGATTTAATTTCACCAGATATCTTTAATGATGAATTGTTAAATATGAATATGTGTGGAGATTGGTTCTTTTGGATAAAACTTTGTAATAAGACGAAAGTTTCCTTTATAAACGAGCCTCTCAATTATTTTAGAAATCACAAAGGCATAACCAGAAACCATAATTCAATTGTCTTAAAAAAACAACGTCTATTAGAAGAGGCAACAATTATAAATTATCTTAAAAAATCCTTGGGAATTACAGATAAACAAAGATTGAATAAATTGTATTTAACCTGGTTTGAATATTATAAGATTCTAGCAATTTTTGATTTAAAATTTTATAAAATTGCACATAATTTTTCTGATAAATTGATTTTGATACTAATGTTTGTTAGATCAAAAATATCAAGATATAATAATTAGATAATATGGTAATAGGCAATGGCTTAATGGCAAAAACATTTTCAAACTATAGAGATGATAACACTATAATAATATTTGCTTCTGGAGTTTCAAATTCTACAACACACGATAGCAGTGAATTTATTAGAGAATTTAATTTAGTGAAAGAAACTGTAAATAATAATAACAAAAAATTTGTCTATTTCAGTACTTGTAGCATTGACGATGCTAGTGTAAATCAAAATCCATATGTAGAACATAAATTACAAATTGAGGATTTTATAATACATAATTGTGAGGACTATTTAATATTTAGAGTTTCAAATGTTGTTGGGCCTTTTGGAAATAAGAATACCATTATGAATTATTTATTTGAGGCTGTAAAAAATCGAAAAAAAATAGATGTGTGGTCTAAGGCAGAAAGAAATTTAATTGATAGAGTGGATTTGCAATGGATTGTTTCTGAAATATTAAATAAAAATGAAAGCTGTAAAATTATTAATATAGCTACTCGTGAAAGTGTTTTAGTTGTGGATATCCTAAAACTTATTGAAAATCATTTAGGTATCAAAGGGACAGTTAATATGTTGGAAAAAGGTAATAAGATTAATATTGATATATCATATGTTAATGATTATATAAAGGAGATAGAATCAAAGAAAAACAAGGGTTTATCCTATATTATTTATTTACTAACAAAGTATTACTAATAATGAAAATAGCAATACTCACTCCAAATAAGACGAGTTACACGGAAACGTTTATTCAAAATCATATTGAATATCTACCATTCGAAAAAATTGTTATCTATGGAGATGTGCTGCCATACATTACAGATACACTTCAGCCAACAAAATTTCAAATTAAAAAAAATACTATCTTAAATTTTATTAGAGCTAAATTATCTTTTCCTACAATATCTTTTAAAGAACAGCACTTACAAAAGATTTTATTGCAACATAAGGTTGATGTTGTTTTCGCAGAATATTTAATTACAGGAGCGGAAGTGGTGAATGTTTGCGAACGAAGTGGTATTCCAATTATATGTACGGCTTTAGGTTATGAGATAAGTGTTTATAAATTAATTGAGCAATATGAAGTAAAATATAAAAAGTTATTTCAATATGCCAGTGCAATTGTGGTGGTTTCAAATCATATGAAAAAGAATATTTTAGATTTAGATTGTCCACCTCAAAAAATAGTTTACTCTCCGATAGGTCCCTCAAAAGAGTTTTTTGAACTCTTGCCAAATTATAATTCCAAACAAGTTTTAGCGATTGGACGGTTTGTAGAAAAAAAAGCTCCTCATTTAACTATTTTGGCATTTTATAAAGTGCTCAAACAACATGAAGATGCCACCTTGGTAATGGCAGGGGATGGACATTTATTAAATATGTGTAAAGATTTGGTAAAGGCACTGCAAATAGAAAAATCAGTTTTTTTTAAAGGAAAAATAAATCAAAAAGAACAACGTGACTTATTACAAAATTCGTTAATGTTTATTCAACATTCCAAAGTTGCTGAAGATGGTGATAGTGAGGGTACACCTGTAGCAATTTTAGAGGCAAGTGCATCAGGACTTCCAGTTGTTTCAACAAATCATGGTGGTATTCCTGATGTCATTATTAGTAAAGTAACAGGGTTATTATGTGACGAGTTTGATATTGAGCAAATGAGCAAACAAATTTTGCAACTTTTGGATAATAAGGATTATGCAAAATCATTAGGGCAAGCTGGAAAATTAAGAGTCCAAGAAAAGTTTAGTCTAGAAAAGCATATATTTTTGCTAAAAGATTTAATATTAAATGCAAAATAAAAAGCTTAATGAAAAAAATAGTTCTTATTTAAAATGAGCGAAATGACCATCAAACCACTGATTTCCATAATCATTCCAACCTTTAATCGTGAAGAGATTTTAAAGACGGCCTTGGATTCGGTGTTGGCGCAAACGTATGCAAATTGGGAGTGTCTAGTAGTTGATGATGGTTCAATAGATCATACTTTAGACTTACTCTTATCCTATCAGAAAAAGGATGCAAGATTCCATTTTTTTGTTAGAGACCGTGAACCAAAAGGTGCGCCTACCTGTAGAAATATTGGATTGGAACATGCAACAGGAGCGTATGTGATTTTTCTGGACTCTGATGATTATTTATTGCCCTTTTGTTTAGAGCAACGTGTAAGAGCTATAAAAGAATTTCCAGATTGTAGTTTTTTGGTTTTTCCGATGGGAGAATTTAATAACGAAAGGGTTATTAAAAAGGATATTACTTATAGTGATGATTATCTGATTAATTTTTTATCGGCAGTTTTACCCTGGTCCATCATGTGCCCTATTTGGAAGACTTCTTTTTTGAAACAACTTAAAGGTTTTACAGAAGGCTATCCACGTTTAAATGACCCTGAATTAATGATTAGAGCTTTATTGCAACCAGAGGTCACATATAAGGTTTTTAACGAGGCCAAATTTGACACGGTCTTTTTACCGAGTTTAAAACATTCGAGCGTTTTTAATGTACAAACCTACAAAAGTCTAATGTTATTCATTCCAGATGTGTTAGAACATTTAGCAGTTTTCGGAAAGTTGTTATTAAAGAAGCACTTAACCTTATATTTACATTTATGGTTTAAATATATTTATATACCATCAGGAGAAAAAGATATCGGAAATTCATTAGGTTTAATTTGGATGTTTAAACAGAAGCGTATCATATCCTTTAAGATGGCTTTAAGTATAGCTCTAAGATTAATTTTGTTTCGTTTAAGTCGTCTTTTCTCTAATGAGCCATTGGATAAATTGAGCCATAAATATATTTATCGATAAGTTTATGAAAAAACCTCAAACTATTTATTTCGAAACAAATTGAGAAGAAGTTTAGTTCATATAAATTATTACGGTTTGAAAATCAGAATGTTGTATGAGTTTAAAAAATAATAATACATATAGAAATTTAGGGAATATTAGAAGTTTTGTAATATTTTTATTTTTCATTAATTGTGATTCAGTAAATGTATAGATTTTTTAAAAGGACTTTCAGTAAATTTCAGTAGACTTCGGCATACTCACTATTACATAATTCATGATAATAAAGCTTAGTTTAATTGTTCCAGTTTTTAATGCAGATTCTTTTATTTTTGATAAACTTTGTTTATTGTCAAAGTGGGAGGCAGAGATAGATTATAAAGTAGAAATAATTCTGGTGAACGATGGAAGCAAAGACTTAACGTCTTCAATAATAGAAGACTATATCAAAAAGAATAATTCAACATTTAAGCATGTTTCATATAACAAAAATAAAGGTAAGGGTTTTGCAGTGAAGACAGGAATGCTAGAGGCAAAAGGTAAGTATAGAATTTTTACAGATGCCGATATTCCTTATGGATTGGAGATTATTGATTCAATGCTCTATTATCTTGAATTCAAAGAGTATGATGTTTGTATAGGCAATAGAAATTCTAGACAATCAAAATATCTTGTTAAAATGAGTGTGATAAGAAAATTGTCAAGTAAAATATTTACAACTATAATATCTCGTTATGTTGTAACAGGTGTGAATGATACACAATGTGGGATAAAGGGATTTACGGAGAATACTGCAAAAACATTGTTCAATAAAAGTCTTTTTAATGGTTTTGCATTTGACGTGGAAATCCTCTATTTAAGTTTTAAATTTGAATATGATATTAAAAGAATTCCTGTTTCATTTGAAGGAAATGATATCTCAACAATTAATCTGGCTCCAACATCTATAAAAATGCTTTGGGATATCTTTCGTTTACCATTTTTATACCATTTTTTCAATAAATACCGATAGATGATATTATCAAGAAATTTTACAAATAGTATTAATTGGATACTAGATAATTTATTGCCCCCAATAATTAGAGATTCCAAATTATTGTTTAAGCCTATTTTTTGGATATTGTTTGGAAAAAAACATTCATTATTCATGAATTTTAGAAAAAAAATCCTATTGTTAAGTGAAGAGCAAACAATTGAATACTATAAAAATCTTTCAGATGTTCATATTCAAAGAGAGACTGATTTAAACAAGGAGTCAGTGCATTATATTTTAAATCATATAATTGGTGAATCGGTTTTAGATATATCATGTGGAAGAGGATATCTGTCAAAAGAAATCGTAAAAAAACATAATATCATTACTATTGGTGTGGATTTTATTATAAATGATGATTTAAAGAATTATAAAAATCCAAAGTTTATACAAGGTAACATTGAGAACATTCCATTTCCAGATAACCATTTTGACACAGTAATTAGTACTCATACTTTAGAGCATGTAGTTAATATCCAGAAAGGCATATCAGAGTTGAGACGTGTTTGCAAAAGAAAACTTATTATTGTTTTACCTAGACAACGGGAGTATAAGTTTAGTTTTGACCTTCATGTTCACTTTTTCCCATATAAATATTCAGTATTAAAGCTAATGGATAATAAGAATGGTAATTGTATTAATTTAAAAAATGACTGGCTGTACCATGAAGTCTTCTAATATATAAAGTTCATTTTAGATTTTTTAAATATTCCATGAATTGCAATTAAAAATTATAATATTGAATAAAGAATGATAAAATTTGACTCCTCCTATATCAATACAATAATTGAAAAAAACTTTATCATTTGCATTGGGGTTTTTGCCATCATTCCATTTTTAGTTATCTCTATTTATAACAATCCCTCGGCAGACGATTTTTGCTATAATATAATTAGTCAAAAATATGGTTACTGGCAGGCCAACTTATTTGCATACAATAATTGGAACGGAAGATATTTAACTTCTTTTATATTGACTATTAAAAGTTTTGTTTCGGATTCGTTTATCGTTTATAAATTTATTCCTATTGTTCTATTTTCTTTGTTATTTTTTTCAATCTATTATGTGTTTGCAATATTTTTTGAAAGAATTGAAAAACGATATATATTGACTTTTGGTTTTTTTATTATGACCATGTACCTAATACAAATGCCTTCAATTTCTCAAGGATTTTATTGGTTACCAAGTTCGATATCTTATCAATTATCAAATATCTTATCAGTAACTTTCTTTTACTTTCTTTTAAAATTCATTAAAGAAAAAAAAACCAAACATTTGCTGATATCTTGCTTAATTGTTGGTTATGTAATAGGATGTAATGAAACATCCATGTTATTAATAAATTTTTTAATAGTCACCATTTTTGTTTATATATCTATAAATAATAAAAAGGTTGAAAAATCTTTTTTAATATTATTAATTTTCGTCATAACTTATTCAATCATAGTTTTCATTGCACCAGGAAACAGCGCGAGGTCTTCTGTTTTTTCAAATAATCACCAATTTGTATATTCCGTTTTAAATTCTTTTATCGACTTCAAAAAGTACATATTGTATTGGTTGCCATTTATTATAATTTTTGTTTTGTATTATTTCAACAATTTTAGTTTAATAAAAGACAGCTTTTATTCTAAATTATTTAATGTTAACCCCTTTGTGGTTTTTATTACCGTGTTTAGCATTCCAATAATTGGGTTTTTTCCTGGCTATTGGAGTTTAGGAGGCCCACCACCTTTAAGGGTAATAAATACTATTTACTTCTTTTTTTTAATGGGATTTATGTATTTTACTTTTGTACTATACTTCTACCTTAAAGAAAAAGAAGTAACATTTATAAAATTTTCAAATTGGGTAAATTACTTAATAGTGTTACTGATTTTAATTAAGTTAACAAGCAATAATAATATAAAAACAGCTTATGCAGATTTATTTAGTGGACAAGCTTACCATTATGATTTGGAATTAAAAAAAAGATATCAATTAATCGATCAAGCATCACAAAATACTGTAAAGGTTTCTAAGTTAAAAAATGAACCAAAGACCATTTTTTTTGATGATATTACCAGTGATTCTGAAGATTGGAGGAATGATTGTTATGATAATTACTTTAATCGTGAAATCACTATTGAAAATGCTAAATAACACTGATCTTAATATTCAGGGATTTGTCAGACTACTTGCGAATCTTTAAGTGTGCAAGAGCTGATTTTATTTATTATGGACGAACGTATGGGGCAGAAAAGAATATTGTCTGGATGGATGGATTTACAGTTATAAATTGTATTTTCAAATATGCCATTGTCAAATAGCAAAAAATGACCTACCCTAATTTGTTTTTTATTGTTCCTTTCTTGTGTTTAACGACTATTAAGATATATAATTTGGAAGGAAAATAGCCTATGAAAAAACTGTTTAATTGTGAAATTCACTATTTCCAGAGCCCGCACCTTTCTCAAATTTACGATGGATTTGAAAAGTTAAGAAAACAAGGAATTATTGATGTTACCTACAAGAATGTCAACGTACATGAAAGGGATCCACGATTAACCGTCATACTTGATAATCAATATACCATCATTTATGACCTTTTAGATGGATTAAATTGGTCGGATGGTACTTTAACCGAAAAGCTTGAGTTTTTTAAAAACAATACTAAAGCACATTATTATTTCAAAAGGAGTTTTCCAAAAGAATTGGTTTATTACAATCCATCTGGATGCAAGGTTTTTCCTTTAGGCTTAAATTATCCAATAAATGCAGAAGGTAAATTTAAATTAATAAAAGAGTTGGTGTTTAATTCCGTGGTTTTTAAAAAGTTAAAACCTTTTCATAAACGTTATCCAAGCGAATTATTTGAATCAAAACCTGTTTATAATAAACCAAACAACATTCTTTTTTATGCATCTTTATGGAATCCTGATGGCGTTGATAGTGATTTTTCAAAACAGGAACGTGAAATTATTAATGAACAAAGAATTCATGTGATCAGAACATGTCGAAAAGAATTTGGTAAAATATTTGAAGGAGGAATTGTAAAAACTAAATTTTCAGAGTCACGTTGTAAGGATATTGTAGCACCTGAAACTTCCACACAAAAACTCAACTATTTAAAAAAGGTAAAATCGTCCAATATTTGTATTAGTACTACTGGGCTACACGGCTCAATTGGATGGCAAATGGGTGAATATATAGCGGCATCAAAAGCAATTGTGTCTATGCCATTAAACTATGAATTGCCTGGGAGTTTTCTAGAAAATAAAAATTATTTAAGCTTTAGGAATGACAATGAGTTAATCACCAATATTTATTCTTTACTTAATAGCAAAGAGGCGCAAATAAATATGATGAATCATAATTTTGAATATTACAATGCTTATGTACGCCCCGACATGTTGATTTTAAATAGTCTACTTCAAATTTATGAGGACATTAATTAATATACTATGAATTGGATTAAACAATTGAGACCATTTTCATTTTTTGAAAAAATCGACATCATAAAATATAGAGCAGCTAAAATATTATTGAGGAATAGCTCTAAAGATTTAAGAACATGTTATCATCTAACTAGTAAACTCATACATCAAGGTATAAAAATTAAGGGGAATAAAGGAAAGTTGAGATTTGGGTTTCCAATAAATGGCAGAAATGTTAATTTTGAGCTTGACAAAATTTCATCTGATATTCATGTTTTTCAACAGATAGTAGTTTTGAATGAGTACAGTTATATTATTGATTTGATGAAAGCTAATAATATTGCATGTGTCAACATGATAGATGCAGGTGCCAATATTGGTTTAACAAGTCTTTATTTTAATGCTTTTTTTCCTAATATAAATATTATTGCATTGGAACCGTCTAATAAGAACTTTTCTAGATTAGAAAAAAACATTAACGCCAATGGTCTTTTTAATGTTACTTTATTAAAGAAAGGACTTTGGAGCTGTGCCACTCGTTTAAAAGGTGATGAATCATTTCGAGATAGTTTAGATTGGTCCTTTAGATTAGTTAGTACAGATAATGAAGATGAAGCACTTTTTGATGTGGTTTCATTAAAAGATATTATTGAAGAATATCAAATACAGCAGATAGATTTTTTAAAAATTGATATAGAAGGTTCAGAAGTAGAAGTGTTTAAAGAAGGTAATGAACTTGATTGGCTGAAAATCGTGAAGGTAATAGCAATTGAAATACATAATGAATTTAATTGCAAAGAGAAGATTAAACAAATTCTAATTGAAAATGAATTTAAACTATCTTATTCTGGAGAATTAACAGTCGGAATAAATCAAACTATTTAAAAAATACCGTTCATATTTAATAAATTCAACATAATATAATTATTGAGGAGAATGTATTATACTGCAGATCAATTAAAAAGCCAAAGATTGACTAACAAAGGGATTATAGCACAAACATTTAAAAAGCCTATTTTTTCAATAGTTTTATTGGCTTTATTTGTTTTTATATTGGTGTCGTTGGGGTTACAACTATTCACAAATGCTTTTAGTTCTGCATTTATTCCATCGGATTCCTATGGCTATATTAAAGCCTCCCATTTGCTATACAGCGGGTTTGAATTGCATCCTTTTGGACAGATAGGTTACTCATTTCTAATTGGGATACCCAATATACTTCATTCCAAACCTAGCCTTAACCACATGATATTATGGAATTATGGATTAAATTTTGTACTGTGGGTTATAACCATCCTTACACTTTTCGCTGCCTTGAGAATGCATCTAAACAAAAGAGGATCCCTAATGTTAACGGTGCTTTTTATTGGGTGTGTAGGGAATATTGCTAATGTTGCTGTCATTTTGACTGAACCCTTGACTTGCTGTATAATTACTTTAATTGGATTTCAACTGCTATCCTATAAAAAGAAAAAAAGTCATTTGCATTTAGCCTATGCCGTTGCTCTTATAAATTTTGTCGTTCTGGTTAGGCCTGGGATGCTATATTTAGCTATCCTTTATAACGTTATATTTGTATGTTATCTTCTAAAGTATAGGGTTTCACCAACTTTAAAAATGGTGTTGCCAATAATTTGTCTGGTTTCCGTGATTTTTATACAAGCATTATTCAATTACACCAAAAATGGAAACTTCACAGTTTCTTATATTGATAAGCACGCGTGGTATCTATATTTAGGAGCAGAAACCAAGGCTGAAGCACAAGCAATTCCTTTTCTGGAAGAACGAAATAAAAGGCGAAAAATATTCAATACTTTATCATTAAGTGAACAACACACATTAGCGGGAAAGGATTTTAAAGAACAGTTTAATAATCACCCTCAAGTGATTTTTAAAAATTATGCCACAAATATTATAGATAATATTTTGGTTGGAAACCTTCGTATTTCAGGTGCAGATGATTATCGCGATGTTCCCTATTTTAATTATATTAGATATTACCTGTATTTAATTTCGAAAGCCCAAAATGTAATATTTAGTGTCCTTGGTATTTTTGTAACCCTTTTCATTATTATTCGTTATAGGTTTTTGTCCTTACCCCTTTTGATGTCCTGTGGCATAATTTGTTATATCATTCTCACATCCGGAGTGTCTTTTTGGGAGGGCGATCGCTTTAACCTTGTATTTTATCCCTTAACATTGATTGTGCTATCCTATTTTTTATCCCAATATAGATGGTTTAAAAAAAGAGAAATTCAGACAATCAACTAATAAATGGACATTTACTATATTTAAGTTTTGCCTCTATTTAAAATTGATATTCATAAATAAATCATTTTGCTATGAACCAACAAAAATTATCCATCATAATTCCTGTTTTTAACGAAGAGTCAACGATTCATTTGATATTGGAAAAAATACTTGCTGTAAGTTTAATTTCTGGGATAGAAAAGGAAATAGTCATAGTAGACGATTGTTCAACCGACCAAACACAAACGGTTTTAGAAGCGTTCGTTATAGCTCATCCTAATTCCGATATAAAAATTTTAAAACAATCTATGAATACTGGAAAAGGAGCTGCGATCCATCGCGGAATAAAAAGTGCAGTTGGTCAATTTTTAGTTATTCAGGATGCTGATATGGAATATGACCCAAACGAATACAATAAGTTATTAAAGCCAATACTTGATGGTTTTGCTGATGTAGTTTATGGAACACGCTTTAAAGGAGGGGAACCCCATCGTGTTCTTTTTTTCTTTCACACTATAGGTAATAAGTTTTTGACTTTTATTTCCAATCTGTTTACCGGAATAAATATCAGTGATATGGAGACTTGTTATAAAATGTTTAGATCAGAAGTTATACAAAACCTTAATTTGGTTGAGAAAAGGTTTGGGTTTGAACCCGAAGTCACTGCAAAAATTTCTAAAATACCCAAAATAAGAATATATGAAGTTGGAATATCCTATTATGGGAGAACTTATGACGAAGGAAAAAAGATTGGTTGGAAGGATGGTTTTAGAGCCTTGTATTGTATTTTGCGTTATAACATTTTTAAATAATGAAAGC
The DNA here is from genome assembly GCA_041751535.1 of Aquaticitalea sp. Taxonomy (GTDB): domain Bacteria; phylum Bacteroidota; class Bacteroidia; order Flavobacteriales; family Flavobacteriaceae; genus JBPOFM01. The sequence continues at coordinate 17,226 of JBGSXJ010000135.1, read as the reverse complement.
TTTAAAATTTAAGGAGTACGATATCGTTGGGGAAGATACCCTGTCAGTAATCAGTGAAGCCCATAACTTCAATGCATGGATGTATGAAACCATTAAACCATTTTGTAAAGGCCGGGTTTTGGAAATAGGTAGTGGTATTGGCAATATTTCAGCGTACTTTTTAAATGATAAGTTTCCAATTTTTCTTACGGATATCAGATCTAGTTATTGTGCAAATTTGGACAAAAAATTTATATCGGTCCCCTGTTTTTTGGGAATTGAGGTCATGGATTTAACTGATCCCAAATTTGATGAGAAGTTTGCCCATCATCATGGTGCATATGATACAGTTTTTGCATTAAATGTTGTTGAACACATACTTGAAGATCAAATTGCAGTAAAAAACTGTTACAAGCTTTTAAATGACGGAGGACATCTCATTATTTTAGTCCCGTCTTATAAAAAGTTATATAACAACTTTGACAAGGAATTAGGACATTTTAGAAGGTATACAAAGTCATCTCTGTCCAATCTGTTTTTAGTAAACAATTTCAAAGTTACCCATAAGCAATATTTTAATTTTATTGGAATTTTTGGTTGGTTTGTCACGGGTACTATTTTAAAAAAAGAAACCATTCCAGCAGGTCAAATGAAACTTTATAATTCTCTTGTGCCTCTATTTAAAATTTTCGACAAACTTATATTTAATAGTGCAGGTCTGTCAACAATTGTTGTTGGTAAAAAAATATTGCAAAACTAATATGAAAAGGAGCTATTTCATTTTTTTGCTTATCTGTTTATTCAAATTTTAAGATTACAATGAGAAATTATCTTATAAAAGTGACCTATATCAATTCTCATTTAGGTGTAATTTAGCAATTACAGATAAAATACTATATTTTTGAAGCAAAGTTCCGGATGACTCCACTAAACATATGCTTTATAACCCGCGAATACGCCTATCCTCAAATGGGCAAAACTGGAGGTATTGGGGTGTTTTTAAAACAGTATACCGAGCAATTGCAGGAGCATCCGTTTCAAATCACGGTGTTTTCTTTTGGACCCAAGGCTGTACGTTTTATGGATGGTGATGTTGCTGTTATAAAAATGAAAGATCTAACAGGACTTTTTGAGCCATTTAAAGACTTCTTGAGACGCATCGGTATGCCAGGTTACATTACTATAAAAATTGTATTGGAGTTTATGAATCGGTTTTACCGATCGATGTATTTAAGTGCCTATTTATGGCGTCATCCCATGGATGTGTTGGAATTTCATGATTATGGAGGGGATGCTCCCTACATAATAAGCCGGGTACCAAAGATCATACGCTGCCATGGTTCGGCAGTCACACTGAATAGGTTTATGGGCTATACGCGCCGCATAACAGATACCATTTTTGAGAAGCATTTATTCAAACGCTTTCCTAAAAATGTGATCGCTGTGTCGGAATACAGTGCCGCCATCACAAAAGAAGGATTTCAGTTGCAAAAATCGCCAACTGTAATCTATAATGGGGTTAAGGCATTAGATTTAAAGCATGGTTTTTATTTAGATAGCCCCACGGTTCCTTTTAGTATTTTTTATTTCGGGAGTGTAAGGGAACGCAAAGGCATTGCTATTGCCTGCAGGGTTTTTAATGAGGTACTGCCCATATTTCCAGAGGCTACATTTCATGTGATGGGAAATAATAACAACGACTATTGGAATACTCATGCCTTAAAATTGTTAAGTGAAGAAGCCATAGGGAAAACCACGTATTATGGGGCAGTGCCTAATGACCAAGTGTCCGGATATCTTAAAAAAGCTCATGTCGTTGTGTTTCCATCCTTTGGTGAAAACTTTTCTATTGCTTTATTAGAGGTTTTAGCTCTTGGGAAAATCGTAGTTACATCGGCAATTCCAGCTTTTAAAGAGGTGATTAATGATGGACAAAATGGTTTTATAGCTGATGATGAAGAAGGCTATTCTCAAATCATTTCGTCGATTTTTAAATCAGATAAGAATTTGGAATCCATCTCAAATAGCGCTGTCACTACCATCAATAAGCGTTTTAATGCTGATTCCATTATTAAAAAGAACATTCAATATTACCAACACCTATTGAACATACAATAATGACACACGAACCCCTCATATCGGTAGTGATGGCCACCTATAATGGTGAAAGTTTTATTGCAGAAGCCATACAAAGTGTGTTGGATCAAAGTTTTAGGGATTTTGAGTTCATTATTGTTAACGACGGTTCCACAGATGGAACCGAGCAGATCATAAAAGAATTTAGAGATGACAGAATTGTTTACTTTAAAAAAGAGCTAAATTCAGGGATTGCCGATAGTTTAAATTTGGGTATTGCAAAGGCCAGTGGTACCTATATCGCACGGATGGACGATGATGATGTGTGTAAGCCGCAACGGTTTGAAAGACAATTGGAAGTTTTTAATCAATATGATAATTTGGTGTTTTGTGGCAGTGCAGCAACTAATAAAGACGGAAAATGTTTAGTGACTCCAGAAAAGCACCAAGACATATTATTAAAATTACTATTTTCAAATCCTATTTTTCATCCAACAGCTTTGATTTTAAGAACAAGTTTAATGGAGGAAGCTTATAACCCAAGTGCCGTTCCATCTGAAGACTATGATTTATGGAGTCGTTTAATTTTTAAAGGGCAATTTTATCAAATACAAGAACCGCTGTTATATGTGAGACTTCATCAAACTAGTGTAACAGCCAACAGACGTAAAGAGCAGTTAATAAGAAGTGTTTTAATAGCGCAACGTATTTATGACACTTTGGGATTGATTTCTAACCCTCAAAAAGACAAACTTCTTATAGCATACACCATTCATGATTATAATATTAGTGCTGTTGGATTAAGAAGTCTTATTCACTGGTTTATAAATTTAAAAGCAAATAATAAAAAACTTGAGTTGTTTGACGAAGTGAGTTTCAATGATGAAGCCAACAAGCATCTCAAACGTTTTATAGTTTCATATTTTTTAAACAACAGCATTATCCGTAAAATAAAATCATTTATCTATTTGCCCTTTTATTATAAGAAAATCATAATTAGCTATTATTTACACAAAAACACCAATTAGTTATCATGTCCATTTTAGTTGCATATCTAAAATTGAGAATTAAAAAGTATCTTTCAAAAAAAATAGGTTGACTATGGGTTTAAAATTACTGTCATCATTCCTATGTATAATGATTGGGAAAATTTTCAAATTCTGGCCCATAAACTTTTGGTATTTCGCTAGGTTCTTATTATGGTTTTGAATCATAATCATATAGGTCATTTACCCAGATAAATATTTATAACAAGTAAATCTTGAATAAGAGTATAAAAACGACTATTATCCCAAAACATCAAACCTTTGCGAAGGTGGAGGCACCGCATGAACTGGATCTGCAGGCTATTTGCGTGTTTGCGGCTATTGGGTTCTTTTTGGATGCTGATACCTATTGGAAGGATCAACAAGTGTTGCGGCCAGCCTCCACACATATTTTAGATTCGCAAAGTAAGCTCACAGACTCCAAGTCCTATTTTCAATGGCATTATTCACCTCGTGACCTGACTTTTGATCAAGCCCTTGAGGAGTTTACACACTTATTTGAAAGCATTGTTGCGGAACAATCGCAGCAAAAACATATTATATTGCCATTGTCGGGGGGGTTGGATAGTAGAACACAGGCAGCGGCTTTAAAGAGTTGTCATGCCAAGGTGTTTGCCTATAGTTATGAATTTGAAAATGGTTATGAGGAAACTAAAATAGCCAAGAAAATAGCCAAAGCTTGTGATTTTGAATTTCAATCCTTAACGATTCCAAAAGGCTATTTATGGAACAGCATTGATCAGTTAGTACAAGTTAATCAGTGTTATTCGGATTTTACGACGCCACGACAAATGGCCATTTTTGATAAGTTTGAGGGTATGGGCGACCAATTTAGTTTGGGACATTGGGGTGATGTACTTTTTGATTCCATGAACCTACCGCAATTGTCGCTTGCCGAAGAAGTGCAGGTCCTTAAAAAAAAACTCCTGAAAAAAGGAGGGTTGCCATTGGCTTTGTCTTTGTGGAAACTATGGGAATTGGAAGGTGATTTTGATACTTATTTTACGCAACGCGTGGAAACGCTGCTAGAGAGTATCACTATCAAAGACAGCAATGCCAAGTTGAGGGCCTTTAAATCTTTGTATTGGGCTCCCCGTTGGACGTCCGTCAATTTGGCAATTTTTAGCGCCAAGCACCCCATAAGTTTGCCCTATTATGACGATCGGATGTGTCAATTTATTTGTACTGTACCTGAAGACTTCCTGAAGGACCGACAGTTACAAATTGCTTATCTCAAAGCCAAAGCTCCGGACTTGGCAAACATCACTTGGCAAGACAAACAACCCTATAACCTTACCAATTTTGAACGGAATAGGCCACCATACAATACACCTTACAAAGTGGTGAATAAACTGAAACGGATGGGAAAGCAATGGTTAGGACGACCCTATACGCAGCGCAATTGGGAACTGCAATTTTTAGGCGCTGACAACCAGGCACAGGTGACACAACATCTGTTGCATCCAAAAGTGGAGAAATGGATTCCCAATGACTTCCTAAAAGCACGATTGAACGAATTTTATAAAAAAAGCTCGGTTGAAAACGCCCATGCACTGAATATAGTATTAGTATTGTCGAAATTTAAAGCGCAGCATCTGGTATGACCCGACCTATTAAAATTCTTTTTACGATTCCGAATTTTGATACTGCTGGGAGTGGCAAGGTGGTGTATGATTTGGTAAAGGGTTTGGACAAAACACAGTTTGCGCCCGAAATATGTTGTACACACACCAAAGGGGCATTTTTTAAAATCATAGAGTCGTTGCAGGTGCCTATCCATGTTTTTGATGTGACGGCCAATTATAGACCCTATGCCAGTCTGCCATTTCGCATTTTGAAAATAGCCCGATTTTTTAAAGCTCATCAATTTCATCTCATACATTCGTGGCATTGGAGCAGTGATTTTACGGAGCCGTTGGCCTCAAAACTAGCAGGTATTCCGTTTGTATATACTAAAAAGGCGATGGGTTGGGGTAATAAGGCATGGGTATGGCGATCCAAATTGAGCACCAAAATTATCGCCATCAATAGCGATATGCGTTATCAGTTTTTTAAGAACATGACGGACAAGGTTGTGGAGTTGCCTTTGGGTGTGGATACTAATTATTATCAACCACAAGTGGGTGATGCCAATCTACGTGCTGAATTGGAAATTGACCCTTCTGATTTTGTCGTTGTTTCGGTCGCTAATTTGGTGCCCATAAAAGGTATTGAAGTCTTGTTGGATGCCATACAGTTGCTTGATGATGCCACTATGAAAGTAGTGGTAGTAGGGGATGATACCAACGACTATGGCCGTCATTTGAAACAGACCTATACCTCTACCAATATTAAGTTTGTTGGCAAACAAATTAATGTGCGACCTTACCTTGCCATAGCTGATTTATTTGTAATACCTACTAAAAATGAAGGGCGTAAGGAAGGATTGCCCATTGCGCCTTTGGAAGCAATGGCCAGTGGCTGTGTCGTGTTGGGATCAAACATTTCAGGAATCAAGGACATTCTAAAACAATTTCCCGATTGTTTGTTTGAGGGAGGGAATATCCGCCCTTTGGCGGATAAAATTATACACTTTAAGGAAATGCCATCCAAAGAAAGGAACGCTATTGGAAATGCGATGCGACAGTATGTGGAAACCCATTATACGATCCATCAATTTGTTGTTAATCATGCACACTGTTATCAATCCATTTTAAAGGTGAATTAAATGCTGTTTAACTCGCTTGATTTCGCCATTTTTTTACCCATCGTTTTTGCGTTGTACTGGTTTGTATTTCAAAAACATCTGAGAGCACAAAACCTCCTTATTGTTGTTTCGAGCTATGTGTTTTATGGGTGGTGGGATTGGCGCTTTTTGGCGCTTATACTGTTCAGTACACTTGTGGATTATGCTATTGGTGTGTTATTGCATAAGGAAGATCGGCCCTCCCAACGAAAGCTATATCTGTGGACCAGTATTGTGGTGAATATTGGGTTGTTGGGATTTTTTAAGTATTATAATTTCTTTATTGATAATTTCACCACCGCCTTTACTTTTTTTGGTGCTCCTATAGAACCCAACAGTTTGAACATTATTCTGCCCGTGGGGATTAGTTTTTACACCTTTCAAACCTTGAGTTACACGATTGATGTCTATCGACGCAAATTGGAACCCACCAAAGACGTCGTTGCGTTTGCCGCCTTTGTGAGTTTCTTTCCGCAGTTGGTGGCTGGTCCCATTGAACGTGCTACCAATTTATTGCCACAGTTTTATAGGCAACGACAGTTCCATTATAGTAAGGCAGTTGATGGCCTTCGACAGATTTTGTGGGGCTTGTTTAAAAAGGTGGTCATTGCCGATAATTGTGCCATATTTGTAAACACTATATTTGAGGGGCATTCCAATTATTCTGCAAGCACTTTGTTTTTGGGGGCTGTGTTTTTTGCCTTCCAGATTTATTGTGATTTTTCAGGGTATAGTGATATCGCCATTGGGACCGCTCGATTGTTTGGGTTTAATTTAAGGCAAAACTTTGCTTTCCCTTACTTTTCAAGGGATATGGCAGAATTTTGGCGGCGTTGGCACATTTCATTGACTACTTGGTTTCGGGATTATGTGTACATTCCATTGGGTGGGAGTAAAGGTGGTCAATGGATGCAATTGCGAAACGTGTTGATCATCTTTTTGGTCAGTGGGTTTTGGCATGGTACGAACTGGACCTTCATAGCCTGGGGCGCCCTTAATGCCGCCTATTTTTTACCACTGTTATGGATGAATCGCAACAGAAAACATACTGATGTGGTGGCAGAACACTCGTTGTTACCTAGCGTCAAAGAATTGATTCTAATGGGTCTTACCTTTATGGCTACGGTTATGGCTTGGGTCTTATTTAGAGCAGATAGCCTGTCTCATGCCATGGCTTATTATAAAGGCATGTTTAGCAGTAGCATTATGAGTTTGCCAGAAATCCGACCTACTTTTTTGTTGGTGTTTCTCTTCATATTCGTGGTGGTGGAATGGTTTGGACGTCGCAGACAATACGCCATTGAAATCTTGTGGGTATCTTACCCTAGATGGGTTCGACTTTCTATTTACTATGTGATCGTCATGATTATATTTCTTTACGGCAGTAAGGAAAAAGAATTTATTTATTTTCAATTTTAGAATGAAACAATTTTTAATACAAATAGCGGTTTTTTCAGTGGCAGTGCTTATCAGCTGTTATTTTGTCTTTACACAGGCCGATGGTTATACCGATGCTTTTTATCTAAAGTTTACCACACCCAAACAGCATTCCCTTATTATAGGCTCTTCTAGGGCTGGGCAAGGGTTGCAACCGCATATATTTAATGAGGCGTTGACGCATACGTCTATTTATAATTATGCGTTTTCTAGGATTCATACACCTTATGGGAGACCCTATTTCGAAAGTATCCAAGGAAAATTGGACACTACAAGGCAGGATGGGGTTTTTATTGTAGAAGTCAATCCTTGGAGTATCAGTAGACATAAGATAGATAATATGGATTCTCGTAAGTTTTGGGAGGAGACGACATTTATAAATAAAGTAAAGAATGTGTCCTCAAATCCCAATTTGAAGTATTTAATGAATTTTTATACAGGAAGAAATGTGGAGATACTCACGAAAAAAGGCGGTAATTACCACAATGAAATTGTATTTGTTGATGACTTTGGCTGGTTTAAAGTGAAGTTGAAAGATAATAAACAAAGAAAACAAAAACGGACGGATAATTTAATTCAAAGTTATGAAATATTGCTAGAGGATTATATTGGCTTGTCGAACGTAAGAATGACATATTTAAAAAAAACAATCCTATATTTGAAACCTTATGGGGATGTGTATCTTGTGAGGTTGCCCATCGATCCACGGATGTTGGCCATAGAGAATTCACTGATGTCAGATTTTGACCTGCAATTGGAGAAAGCAGCCATAGACTGGGATGTTGACTATATAAATTTGTTGTTTATGAACGAGCAAGTAGAATTTACGGATGGAAACCATTTGATTATTGAATCTGGTGAACGTATCTCAAAATTGGTAGCAGATAGTATTCAACAACTTAAATAACGATAGCGTTGTGAACATTGGAATTGTCCTTTCGAAAACACCCAATTACTCTGAAACCTTTTTTCTAACCAAAATCAAAGGCCTACAGTCTGTTGGTTTTAAAGTGGTACTGTTTGTTCAAAAAAAGGATCCTCAATTTTCTTTATGCCCTGTGATCACAGCACCAAGTGTGCGGAAAGGGCAGCCAATATGGCAGAGTATTAAAATTGTCATCGTTTTTATTCGCTTACTCCTGCTTAAACCAAAGCCATTCCTTAAGTTTTTACAACTAGAAAGAACCTCTAATAAAGGATGGTATCAAATTATTAAGAATGGTTATAATAATTCCCATATCATCAGCTCCGAGATGGATTGGCTGCATTTTGGATTTACAACAATGGCCATAGAAAGTGAACATGTTGCGAAAGCCATCGGAGCAAAAATGGCGGTTAGTTTTAGAGGTTTTGACTTGACTGTGTATCCTAAGGATAAGCCTAATTGTTATCATCGTATTTGGCAACATGTGGATAAGGTGCATTCCATATCCAATTATTTGATTGACGTCGCCTATACATTAGGTTTGCCCGAACACATTCGGTATCAAATTATAACACCGGCTGTTGACATTACTAATTTTTACTATGGTAAAATGGATTCCATTAAGCGCAAAAAAAATAACATTGTCACTGTTGCACGCTTGCATTGGATTAAAGGCTTGGCCGATAGTATTAAAGCAATTGCCATACTTAAACAAAAAGGAATTGACTTTAAATATATTATTATTGGTGATGGAGCTGAATACGATACCCTTAAGGCTTTAATATTGGATTTGGAACTTCAGAATCATGTTGACCTCATAGGACGGAAAACGCATGAGGAGGTGCTTGAATTTCTCAAAATATCCGACCTTTATCTTCAGTATAGTGAAGCGGAAGGCTTTTGTAATGCGGTACTTGAAGCACAAGCCGCAGGATTACTCTGTGTGGTTTCAGACGGAGGAGCACTTTCTGAAAACGTTTTGCACAATACTACTGGGTGGGTTGTTCCAAAAAAAAATCCTGAAGCATTGGCAGATGCTCTTATAAAAATAATAGATTTACCAAAAGAAACACAAGATGCATTTAGACATCGTGCCAACAATCGTGTTCTAGAGCTGTTTAATTTAGAGTTGCAAAAGCAAAAGTTCAAGTCTTTTTATGAAGATTATTAATGTTATAAAACATCCAGGCGCCTATTTAAAAATTGCTTTACTAAAGGCGAACAATCTTGTTAGAGTGGTTTTCATGACAGGGGATCGTGTTTGTTGTCAAATTTGTGGTTGGAAAGGAAACACATTTTATAAACAAAAATGCCCTAAGTGTAATTCACTGCCTAGGACCCGTCTTGTACCATTTTCAATCAACTACTTTAATCTGTTGGATTCTAAGAGTAAAATTTTACATATTGCACCAAATGTCAACGAATATCAATATTTAAAAAGGTATGTGATCGATGCGTCTCACTATGATCGATTGAACATCCGGAAGGTGCCCCACATCAATATAGTACAAGATTTGAGAAAGACGAACCTACCAATTGAACATTACAATTTGGCAATTGCGTGGCATGTGCTAGAGCATATTCCTGAAGATATATTGGCTATCGAAGAAGTATATCGATTATTAAAACCCGGTGGTCATTTTTTGGTCAGTGTTCCTGTTTATCCAAAGCACAATCCTAAAACCTATGAAGATACATCAATAGCCTATAAGGATTTTGAAAATAGTCATGGCCATTATGATCACTGTAGAAGTTGTGGATTGGATTATTATGAACGGTTTGAGACCATCGGATTTAAAACGCAAACACTGGAGGTTTCTTCCTTGTCAGAGCATGATATCGCGTACTTTGGTTTGAGAAAAGATCATGTGGTTTGGTGCTTTAGAAAAGAATGATGCTATTTAAATTCCTGAAATATTTACAACCCACGCACTATTTTGGTCTCAAAAACAAAAAAGGACAATCGGTGTTTCCGATTGTTGCGCAACTTCCACAATCCATTCAATCCCAATTGCAAGCCGATACCGATTTTGAGAGCCCTATCGCCACCGCCTATGATCTGTCATGGCAAGCGCTTCACAAAGGCTATATCGGATCGGCAGCGACTTATGACCACTTTGAACAGCTTCCTATTGTGGACAATTATAGGTTTGTACGCAGCTATTTTCACAGCGCTTGGGTCCATTATGTCTTGGCAGTTAGATTGTTAACATTTAAAAACCCAATCACTGAGATTGCAGGATGGTATCAATCACGCCATACGAAGCGCAGTGCATATCTTCAAACGCCCAAAGTTTATCATGACTTTCACGATTTTGAGTCTGAATTGGTAACATCCCATCCTAAAGTCAGTATCATTATCCCTACGCTTAACCGTTATAGGTATTTGAAAGATGTGTTAAAGGATTTGGAAGCGCAAGCGTATCACAATTTTGAAGTGATCGTCATGGATCAATCCCAACCTTTTCAAAAGGAATTTTATGAGGTTTTTCGTTTGGATTTGCAAGTCCACTATCAGGAAGAGAAGGCCTTATGGCTAGCTAGAAATACCGCCATTCGCAATTCGGTAGGGGACTATATCCTTCTGTTTGATGACGACAGCCGGGTGTCCCCAGATTGGATTGGGAATCATTTAAAGTGTTTGGATTATTTTAAGGCAGACCTCTCTTCTGGGGTTTCCATCTCCAAAGTGGGCGCCAAAATACCAGCACATTATTCTTTTTTTAGACTCAGTGACCAGCTCGATACGGGGAATGTACTCCTTAAGAAAGACGTCTTTAAAGCCATTGGGCTGTTTGACCGACAGTTTGAAAAACAGCGTATGGGTGATGGTGAGTTTGGTTTAAGGGCTTATTTGGAAGGGTTTAAAAATGTGTCCAATCCGTTTGCCAAGCGATTGCACCTTAAAGTAGATTCTGGTGGCTTAAGAGAGATGGGCAGTTGGGATGCCTTTCGGACAGGGTCGTTTTTCGATCCGCGTCCCATTCCGAGCGTCCTGTATTTTTTTAGATGTTATTTTGGAACTACCCAAGCCCGATGGGCTTTGTTGCGAACCGTCCCCATGTCGATCATGCCCTACCGTTTTAAAAAACATAAATCCCTGATGCTTGTGGGTGTATTCGTGTCCGTACTATTGTTACCTTTGGTACTCTGGCAAGTATTGAAATCATGGCGCATGGCTTCGAAAAAATTGGAGGAAGGCCCATTAATAGAACATTTGCATTGAAACCAGTACCACATATTCTCATTGTCACATCAGAATTTCCACCATTGCCTGGGGGCATTGGTGCGCACGCCCATCAGCTCGCCCATCAGTTGAGCAAAGGGGCTTATAATGTTACGGTACTGACCGATCAACGGGCCGCCGATGGTGCGGAAGAAGCAGTTTTTGATCAACAGCTTGGTTTTTATGTTCGGCGCGTACCACTGCATCGGATGCGGATGTTGATGTATTTTAAGCGCCTTTTGATGCTCGCCACCGCCATCAAAAAGGCGGATGTGATTATTGCTTCTGGAAAATTTTCGTTGTGGAGTGTGGCTTTGTTTTCTCTGTTCCATTCCAAACCAATTCTTGCTGTGATCCATGGAACGGAAGTGAATTTTAAAACTGCTTTGTTGAAAAATTCCATCGATATGGCGCTTCAACGCTTCCGCCATATCATTGCCGTTTCCCATTACACCAAATCGTTGATATCCCATTTAAACCATCAGAATGTCGTGGTGATTCCCAATGGCTACGATTCGGAGGCCTGGGATACCGATGTGTTGCCTTCCCCTAACTTACAATCCATTAGGCTCATTACTGTTGGCAACGTGACAGAGCGAAAAGGGCAGCAGAACGTCATCAGACATTTGCCGGAATTGATTGCCGACTTTCCGCAACTTCAATATCACTGTGTTGGGATTCCCACCCAGAAGGCTGATTTTTTGCAACTTGCAAAGACCCTAAAGGTAGATACCCATGTCACCTTTCACGGTAGGGTATCGCAGACCGAGCTAAAGGAACTCTTGGAAAACAGCGCCATTTGCGTCATGTTGAGCAGTCCGACAGCTACAGGTGATGTGGAAGGCTTTGGCATTGCCATTCTAGAGGCCAATGCCCTCGGATTACCAGCCATAGGGTCCACCAATTGTGGTCTTGAAGATGCCATTAGTAATTATCAGTCTGGCATTTTGGTGCCTTATAACGATTCACAGACTTTTGTGGAAGCCGTTCAAACGATTGTGTCAAATTATGAATCGTATCGCACACAAGCACGACAATGGGCGTCGTTGCATCGGTGGGACGTGATTATTAACCGTTATAAAGCGATCATCGACTCATGCGACTAGCCATTATTTCACATACCGAACATTATATCTCAGATACTGGACGCCTTGTGGGGTGGGGACCTACCATTACAGAAATCAATCATTTAACCGAGGTGTTTGATGAGATCTATCACCTTGCCATGCTGAAAGACACCGCTGCCCCGGCGAGTGCCTTGCCTTATACATCTGAAGCCATTACCTTTGTGCCCATAGCGTCTTCTGGGGGCAGCGGGGTTTTGAGTAAATTGGACAGCCTTGCCAAAGCACCCAAGGTGATCTCCCTTGTGACAGAGGTCTTGAAGAAGGTGGATGTGTTTCAATTGCGCACACCAACAGGTATGGGTGTCTATCTTATTCCGTATTTGACGTTCTTTGTCAAAACCCCAGGTTGGTATAAATATGCAGGCAACTGGAAACAAAAAAATGCTCCCTTTGGCTATGCCTTACAACGACAATTTTTAAAATGGCAGCATCGGAAGGTGACCATCAACGGGTTTTGGGACGATCAGCCCAAGCATTGTGTGAGTTTTGAGAATCCCTGTTTAACAGATATGGACATTGCCGACGGGATTCAAGTCCGTGGTAGGAAACAATTCAAGGCACCGTTCTATTTTTGTTTTGTTGGGCGATTGGAGAAAGAAAAAGGGGTGGAGCGACTTATAGCCGCCATGCAAGCAATTCCGCATGTTTTGCAGCAACGCATCGCTGGAGTTCATTTGGTTGGGGATGGTGCTGACCGTCCTTATTTTGAATCGTTAGCGCTTTTATGCCCGATTCCTTTTACGTTCCACGGCTTTATCCCTCGGGAAGCCGTGCATGAAATTTATAAACAATCGCATGTTTTTGTGTTGCCTACCACGGCCTCCGAAGGCTTTCCTAAAGTCATTGCCGAAGCCATGAACTTTGGGTGTATCCCGATTGTTTCGGACCTCTCTGCCATTTCCCACTATGTCCATCATGGACAGCAAGGCTTTCTGTTGAATCCGGTGACTGTGGAGACCCTTGAAGAAGCCATAGCAGGTATTTTAAACTTGGATGAGGTGGCCTATCAGCACATGCGGTCACAACAAGAAGCCATTGTAAAAAACTTTACATTTACTCACCATCATAAACACATTCAAACAGAACTCTTAAGTTAATTGTCTTGCGTTATAAACAGCACTTCATCCAAAACGATTATTATTTGAGCCTAGTGCTTCTACACATCGCCATAGGTCTTTTTGTGTTTTTGTTTGAGCCTTTAGCCAAGTTGTATTTTGTTATAGTGATGGTCTATTTTCTTGGAAGGATTATCGTTTTGCCCTCCAGTAAAAAAACACGGGAGATTTTATGTGCCTGTGCTTATTTTACAGGAGCCGAGATCTTGTTTCGAATGACCAAAGGTGGATTGGCTTACGAAGCTTCCAAATATCTCGTCATCGTATTTGTGATGATGGGTATGTTCTACAAGGGAATTTCAGGCCGTGGTTATCCTTACTTTTTTTATTTAATCGCCATGGTTCCGGCAGTTCTGGTTGCCTCGACCACCTTGAGTTTTGATGCCAATTTTAGAACCAATATTGCCTTTGTGTTGAGTGGTCCCGTTTGTTTAGGTGTTGCCGCCTTATTTTGTTATGACCGAAAAGTCACCAGAACTACCCTTTTGGAGATTGTAAAATATATTGCGTTACCGAGCATTTCCATGACGGTGTATTTGTTTTTATACAACCCTAGTATTAAAGACACCTTGTTAGGGACTGCTTCCAACGCCGCTACTTCTGGTGGATTTGGCCCAAACCAAGTGTCGGCCGCTTTGGGGCTTGCCATGTTTGCAATGGTGGTACGGGTGTTTATGCAGTCGCCCACACTTTTTATCAAAATCTTCAATCTGTTTATTTTGGGTGCTATGACTTTTCGGGCCTTTGTGACCTTTAGTAGGGGCGGTGTTGTGGCAGCAGCTATTGTTGTGATTGCATTTATGGCGACTATTTATATGCGATCTACTTGGCAGAAACGTCAGCAAATCGTTGGGATCACCATGCTGTTGTTTGCTGCTTTGTCCATCTCATGGGTTATTAGTTCCAATCAAACAGGGGGGCTCATTGATAAACGCTATGCCAATGAAAATGCACAAGGGATGGAAAAGGCGGATATCACTACTGGGCGTTTGGATTTGTTTATGGAGGAGCTGGAAGGCTTTTTAAGCAATCCCTTTTTAGGAATTGGTGCCAGCAGGGTCAAGGATGTCCGCGTAGAGCGGAGTGGACACCATTTACCCTCCCATAACGAAATAGGTCGTTTGTTATCAGAGCACGGCGTTTTAGGGCTCGTCATTATCGTTATCTTATTGATTAAACCATTAGTGCATAGAGCCAACCACAAGGGTAATTTTTTGTTTTATGCCTGTTTTTGTTTTTGGTTTGCCACGATTAATCACTCTGGGATGCGTACTGCCGCGCCTGCCTTTTTATATGCCTTATGTTTATTAAAAGTTACAAATGATACATCTGTTATATATAGGAAACAAATTAAAAACCAAGCGTAGCAATCTGTCCACGATTCATACCTTGGGAAGCTTGCTTGAAAAGGAGGGCTATCAGCTGACCTATGCCTCTGAAAAGTCCAACAAGATCCTGCGGCTCTTGGATATGGTCGTTACCTGCTTGAGACATATACGATCGGCAGACAAAGTGATTATTGACGTCTATAGTACCCATAATTTTTATTTTGCCCTGTTGATCAGCCAAATTTGTCGTGCTTTTGACATGCCTTATATAACCAATTTAAATGGTGGCAATCTGCCCATGCGCCTTAAAGCGGATCCCCGCTGGAGCCGTCTTATTTTTGACCATGCCCTTTATAACGTGGCGCCCTCCAAGTATTTGAAAGACAGCTTTGAGCGCTATGGCTATCAGCGATTGGTGTATATACCCAATTCCATAGAAATTGATCAGTATCCGTACCTCAAAAAAACTTTTGATTCGCCCCGCTTGTTATGGGTTCGGTCGTTTTCGAAAATCTATAATCCTCTTTTGGCGATTAAAGTGTTGAAGGCCCTTAAAGATCGCGGCCTTGATGCCAGCCTCTGTATGGTAGGCCCCGATAGTGATGGGACTTTGCAGGATGTAAAGGAATTTGCCATGGAGCTCGGTGTGCCCGTCCGTTTTACAGGAAAATTGAGCAAACTGGAGTGGATTGCCCTATCCAAAGATTATAATGTGTTTATCAATACCACGCATATCGACAATACCCCCGTGAGTGTCATCGAGGCCATGGCCCTTGGCCTGCCCATTGTGTCCACCAATGTTGGCGGGATGCCTTATCTTATTGAGCACAACATACAAGGCCTTTTGGTGCCCACGGATGATGTTACTGCGATGGTGAATGCCATCCTTTCTCTATTTGATGTCCCCGAACAGCGCGGATTGATGATTGCCAATGCAAGACATCTTGCGGAGCAGTTTGATTGGAAGCGGGTGAAGGATCGGTGGGATGGGGTTTTGGGGGGGGAATTAGTGGTTAGTGGTTAGTGGGTAGAGGGTTTACGATATTAGATATTAGATATTAAATATTAAATATTAAATATTAGATATTAAATATTAGAATTTGGTAATCCATTTCAGTCTATATTCTATTTTCTGTTGTGGGTTGTGGAGTTGTGGAGTTGTGGAGTTGTGAAGTTGTGGAGTTGATTGTTGGATTTTTGCTCTAGGCTTTACGCTTTATGCTCTTGGCTCGTGGTTCTAGACTCTAGGATCTAGTTGTCTATATTCTAAATTCTATTTTCTGTTGTGGGTTGTTGGCCACGAACCTGCCTGCCGGCAGGCAGGTACACGAATGTATTTATGGATGCTCTGTAAATCTCTGTGAATGCTCTGCGGGACTCGGTGGAATTGGTTAGTTTTCAGTGGTTAGTGGTTAGTGGGTAGAGGGTTTACGATATTAGATATTAGATATTAGATATTAAATATTAGAATTTGGTATTCCATTCCAGTCTATATTCTATTTTCTGTTGTGGGTTGTGGAGTTGTGGAGTTGTGGAGTTGTGGAGTTGATTGTTGGATTTTTGCTCTAGGCTTTACGCTTTATGCTCTTGGACCGTGGTTCTAGACTCTAGGATCTAGTTGTCTATATTCTAAATTCTATTTTCTGTTGTGGGTTGTTTGCCACGAACCTGCCTGCCGGCAGGCAGGTACACGAATGTATTTATGGATGCTCTGTGAATCTCTGTGGATTCTCTGCGGGACTCGGTGGAATTGGTTAGTTTTCAGTGGTTAGTGGTTAGTGTTCAGTCTTCAGTCTTCGGTCTTCGGTCTTCGGTCTTCAGTTGTGGGTTGGCTTTAGGCTTTAGGCTTTAGGCTTTAGGCTGTGTGCTTTAAGCTCTTGGTTCTTGGTTCTAGTTGTGTGTTGTGGGTTGGCTTTAGGCTTTAGGCTTTAGGCTGTGTGCTTTAAGCTCTTGGTTCTTGGTTCTAGTTGTCTGTTGTGGAGTTGTTTGTTGTGGATTTGTTTGTTGTGGAGTTGTCTGATGTTTGTTGTGAGTTGTCTGTTGTCTGTTGTGGGTTGTTTAGTTGTTTGTTGTTACATATGTTTATGAGTTAAAAAACCAAACTTTCGGAGAATAACCGTACAATTATTTGATTAGTACGTATTTTAAACGTACATTTGATTTCAATAAACTTATAATTATGGCAACAAAAGACATAAATCAGAGCAAAGCAAGATTTGATACGCGTTTATCAAAAGAGCAG
>JBGSXJ010000134.1:0-12136 GCA_041751535.1 Aquaticitalea sp. | reverse complement strand
GAGTGTGGATGTTGCACGACCTGTTGAAGGAAAAGCCAATAAAGCATGGTGGATAGTATTTTCTATTTCACTACTCGCCTTTCTTTGGGGAATTGGATGTATCATTTATACCATCTCCACAGGAATTGGTGTTTGGGGTCTCAACAAAACAGTTGGATGGGCCTGGGATATTACCAATTTCGTTTGGTGGGTAGGTATTGGTCACGCAGGAACATTGATTTCTGCCGTTCTTTTACTTTTCCGTCAAAAGTGGCGTATGGCAATTAACCGTTCTGCGGAAGCGATGACCATTTTTTCTGTTATTCAGGCTGGTTTGTTTCCTGTCATACACATGGGTCGACCTTGGTTGGGCTATTGGGTGTTACCAATTCCGAATCAGTTTGGGTCACTTTGGGTAAACTTTAATTCGCCTTTACTTTGGGACGTTTTTGCAATCTCTACATATTTATCTGTATCGTTAGTGTTCTGGTGGACAGGTTTACTTCCCGATTTTGCAATGATTCGTGATAGAGCCGTAAAGCCTTTCCAAAAGAAAATCTATTCCTTATTGAGTTTTGGATGGTCAGGTAGAGCAAAAGATTGGCAACGTTTTGAAGAAGTATCTTTGGTTTTGGCAGGTTTGGCAACGCCTCTGGTACTTTCTGTACACACGATTGTATCCTTTGACTTCGCGACTTCGGTAATTCCTGGTTGGCATACTACCATTTTCCCTCCATACTTCGTTGCCGGGGCTATTTTCTCCGGATTTGCAATGGTAAACACCTTGTTGATCATCATGAGAAAAGTATGTAGTTTGGAAGATTACATCACAGTACAGCACATCGAATTGATGAACATCGTTATCATGATTACGGGTTCTATCGTAGGTGTGGCATATATAACAGAATTATTTATTGCATGGTACTCTGGTGTGGAATACGAACAATACGCTTTCTTGAACAGGGCAACAGGTCCTTATGCTTGGGCCTATTGGATGATGATGAGTTGTAATGTGTTTTCGCCACAGTTTATGTGGTTCAAAAGATTGCGAACCAGTATCATGTTCTCGTTCTTTATCTCTATCGTCGTAAACGTGGGAATGTGGTTTGAGCGTTTCGTAATTATCGTAACCTCATTACACAGAGATTATTTGCCATCTTCTTGGACAATGTTCTCACCAACATTTGTGGATATTGGTATTTTTATCGGAACCATAGGATTCTTCTTTGTATTGTTTTTATTATATGCTAGAACGTTCCCTGTAATTGCTCAAGCTGAAGTTAAAACCATTTTGAAGACATCAGGTGAACGCTACAAAAGAATCAGGGAATCAGGTGGAAGCTTGGTTGGAACCGGTTCAGATGAACGTACGCACAAAGTGATTCCACATTCGGGAATACATGAAGTGAAAAGTGTATCAACTGCAATGCCTCACGATCCTGATGCCATCACTAAATTACTTGAAGGTTTGGGAACATTCGATCCGAAAACCCAAACCAAGGATGATTTACTGAAAATCAATGGCATTGGACAGCAAATGGAAGAAGTGCTAAACGGAATAGGGATTTATTCATATCTACAAGTAAGCAATATGACGAAGAGAGAATATGACTTGTTAGACGAAATCACAGCCTCTTTCCCAGGCAGGGCAGAACGTGATGATTGGGCAGGGCAGGCTAAATTATTAATAAACAACAACTAATAGTATGGAAGAATCTTCTAAAGTTATTCACGCTATTTATACCGATGATGACGTTCTAATGGCTGCTGTTAAAAAAGTAAGGGCAGAACGCTATCACATCGAAGAAATATACACGCCATTTCCGGTGCATGGACTTGACAAAGCCATGGGACTTGCGCCAACACGTATTGCTATCGCTTCCTTTTTATATGGTTGTGTCGGTCTGACTGTTGCAATAGTCATGATGAATTTTATTATGATTGAAGATTGGCCTCAAGATATTGGTGGAAAACCAAGTTTTAGTTATATTGAAAACATGCCGGCATTCGTGCCAATCATGTTTGAGTTGACAGTATTTTTTGCGGCGCATTTAATGGTTATTACGTTTTATTTGAGAAGTAGAATGTGGCCATTCAAAAAAGCTGAAAACCCAGATCTAAGAACTACCGATGACCACTTTTTGATGGAAATCACAGCAGGACACAATGTGGATGCCCAGTTTGATGTATTGAGAGATACGGGAGCCGTTGAAATCACTTTAATTGATAAAGCACATTAGAATAGTTATGAAAAGCCTATTTAAAATAACACTATTGATGATTGTTTTGATCTCATTTGCTTCATGCAAAAAGGACACAAGACCCAATTATCAGTTTATGCCTAATATGTACGAGCCAATAGGTTATGAAACCTACGGTGAATCTGATGCGTTCGCCAATGGGGTGGAAGCACAGTTGCCTGTTGAAGGAACCATCGCAAGAGGTTATTCATTGTTTGATATAGAAAACACTAACGAAGGTTATGATTTGGCAAAAAGCACCTTGGTATCTCCTTTAGATTCTACAATGGTCGATTCCAACAGAGGAGGTCAATTATATACCATTTATTGTGCTATCTGTCATGGTAATAAAGGCGATGGTCAAGGAACTTTGGTTAAGAGAGAAAAGATTTTGGGTATTCCAAGTTATGATGATCCAGGAAGGGCCATTACTGCGGGAAGTGTTTACCATACCATCTATTACGGAAAGAATACAATGGGATCCTATGCAAATCAATTGAACGAAGAAGAACGTTGGCAAGTAGTGGATTTTGTCATGAAGTTAAAATCAGAATTAGGAGGAAGTCAGACTGTTAAAGATTCAATATAGATATGTACACAATTTCAAATAAATTAAAGTTATTTTCCATTATACTTATCGTTGTAGGCGTAATAGGGGTAACTTTTGGTTTTATCACATCGCATAAATCTTTGGACGAGGTCAAAACAATGCTGTCTGAAGAACATTCCGCTCATGGTGGTGGTCACGTAGTTCCCACTCAAGATCATGTTGTTGCAGGTGTCGAAGACCATTCAGACAATGCTCATGCCATTAATGCTCAAGACGCTTTGGCTGATGTGGATGATATGGAACATCATTCTGAAGATTCAATGCTAGATTCGACGGATACTAATACGAGTACCTATGCATCAGAACTTGAAGACACAACCAATGTAGCACATTCTGACAACAAAACAACGAGGGTAGAAGAAGTAAAACATGATACGGCTGAAGCTCACAGTGGAGACGAGCATGCTGAACACGTTCAACATCAGTTGGAGAACAGACCTTGGGCAGCGCTTTATGTGGCAGCCTTCTTTTTTATGATGATTGCTTTAGGTGTCTTGGCGTTTTATGCCATCCAATTTGCTGCACAAGCAGGTTGGTCGCCATTATTGTTTAGGGTCATGGAAGGTATTACCGCCTATTTGCTTCCAGGAGCATTGATTGTTTTAGGAATTGCAGTTGCCTCTGGTTATATAGGACATTACAATTTATTTGTCTGGATGGATCCAGAAGTTGTGGCTCATGATAAACTGATTCAAGGAAAATCAGGATTTTTAAACATGACTGGTTTTATCATTCGAGGCTTGATATTTATTTCTGGTTGGAGTTTGTACCGTCATTTTGCACGTAAGTTTTCCATTGCGCAAGATAATGCAGAAGAAGGTGACAACCGATACTTTAAAAAATCATTCCGCATCTCGGCTGCCTTCTTGGTATTCTATATCTATACCGAATCCATGATGTCATGGGATTGGATTATGAGTGTTGATCCACACTGGTTCAGTACCTTGTTTGGATGGTATGTATTCGCCAGTATGATTGTAAGTGCTGTTACGGTAATTGCTATGGTAACCATTTACTTAAAATCGAAAGGCCTTTTGCCACAGGTCAATAATAGTCACATTCACGATTTGGCAAAATTCATGTTTGGATTCAGTATTTTTTGGACCTATCTATGGTTCTCACAATTCATGTTGATCTGGTACTCAAACATTCCAGAAGAGGTTACTTATTTTATAACACGTATTGAGGATTACCGCTTGCCATTCTTCGGAATGTTGGTGCTGAATTTCATTTTCCCATTACTGGTTCTTATGAATAGCGATTACAAACGTGTCAATTGGTTCGTCCTTATGGCAGGAATCGTTATTTTGTTTGGTCATTATATCGATATTTTCAATATGATAATGCCGGCAACCGTAGGTGATAGATGGTATATCGGAATTCCGGAAATAAGTTCTATTTTGTTGTTTGGTGGATTATTTTTGTTGATTGTATTCAATGCATTGACCAAAGCGCCATTGGTAGCTAAAGGAAATCCATTTATTCACGAAAGTGAGCATTTTCATTATTAATAACATTATTTAAGACGAGAAAAGACAATGACTGCTTTTTTAACGATTATAATAGTACTTTTTGTAGCTGTCGCGATTTGGCAAATGGTTAAGATATTTGATTTGGCTCAAACCAATCCAAATTTGTCCGATATAGCTGGAGTAGCAACCGATCAAGACAATAAAATTAACGGCTATTTGATGCTGGGTTTTTTGATATTCATCTATGTCATTACCATTATTTGCTTTGTAAAATGGGGTGATTTACCGTTGGTGTCCAATGCGGCCTCTGAACATGGTCCTGGAATTGATAATTTAATGATCATTTCTATGATTGTTATCTTTTTTGTTCAGACCCTTACGCAGTTCGTATTGCATTACTTCGCATTTAAATATAGAGGTGAAAAGGGCAAAAAAGCATTTTTCTATGCAGACAACAATACCTTGGAAGCTATCTGGACAATTATTCCTGTAATAGTTCTTGCCGGATTGATCATTTATGGATTGTTCACTTGGACAAGTATCATGAATATCAATGAAGATGATGACCCAATGGTTGTTGAGATCTATGCGCAACAGTTTAATTGGACTGTACGCTATTCAGGGCAAGATAATGTGCTTGGTATGGCGAATGTGCGCTTAATTGATATCGATAAAGCAAATGTTCTAGGAATCGATGAAGCAGATCCAAATGCACAGGATGATGTGGTTGTAAAGGAAATGCACTTACCTGTAGGGCGTCCTATTTTATTCAAAATGAGATCTCAAGATGTCTTGCATTCCGCATATATGCCACATTTTAGAGCACAGATGAACTGTGTTCCTGGAATGATCACACAATTTGGATTTACACCAACGATCACTACAAAAGAAATGCGTGAAAATCCTGATATGATTGATAAAGTACAACGCATCAATAATATTAGGAGAGAAAAAAGTAAAGATTTGGTCGCCAATAGTAAAGAAGCTTTAGATGCTTACGAATTTGATTATTTGCTGTTATGTAATAAAATTTGTGGTAAATCACACTACAATATGCAAATGAAGATCATTGTAGAAACGCAGGAAGAATTTGATGCTTGGATGAAAGAACAAAAAACTTTCAAAGCTTCCATGACCAACGAAACCGAATAACATTCTTTAAAAAAGTATATATAGATTATGTCAACACACGCAGATATTCACGCACACGACGACGACCACGGACATCATCACAAAGAAACATTTGTAACGAAGTACATTTTTAGTCAGGATCATAAAATGATTGCCAAACAGTATCTTGTTACAGGGACTCTTATGGGGGTTATTGGTGTTATGATGTCGATGATGATGCGTATGCAGATTGCTTGGCCAGAAGAGCCAAACGTGCTTTTTGAGGCATTATTGGGCAAATGGGCACCTGGTGGCGTCATGGATGCTGATATTTATTTGGCCTTGGTTACCATACACGGTACGATCATGGTCTTCTTCGTGTTAACAGCTGGATTAAGCGGTACGTTTAGTAACTTATTGATTCCGTTGCAGATTGGGGCACGTGACATGGCTTCGGGCTTCCTGAACATGCTATCATTTTGGATATTTTTTGTGTCTTGTATCATCATGACTATTTCACTCTTCGTTGAGGCAGGACCTGCAGCAGCTGGATGGACAATTTATCCCCCTTTAAGTGCCTTACCGATGGCACAGGGTGGTTCCGGTCTTGGTATGACACTTTGGTTAGTATCGATGGCAATATTTATCGCACAGTCCTTATTGGGATCATTAAACTATATCGTAACAGTTATTAACTTGCGTACAAAAGGTATGTCAATGACACGTTTACCGTTAACCATTTGGGCATTTTTTGTAACAGCTATTATTGGGGTTATATCATTCCCGGTATTGTTATCAGCAGCCTTATTATTGATAATGGATAGAAGTTTTGGAACTTCCTTCTTCCTTTCAGATATTTTTATCCAAGGGGAAGTGTTGCATTATCAAGGTGGTTCTCCAGTATTGTTTGAACATTTATTCTGGTTCTTGGGTCATCCTGAAGTATATATTGTTATCCTTCCTGCAATGGGAATAGTATCTGAAGTTATGGCAACCAACTCACGAAAACCTATTTTTGGGTATCGAGCGATGGTGGCTTCCATTTTGGCAATTGCATTTTTATCGACCATTGTTTGGGGACATCACATGTTCATTTCAGGAATGAATCCATTCCTCGGTTCGGTATTTACGTTTACAACATTATTGATAGCCATTCCATCTGCCGTTAAAGCCTTTAACTGGATAACGACGCTGTGGAAAGGAAACATTCAAATGAATCCTGCCATGTTATTTTCCATCGGATTTGTATCTACATTCATCACAGGAGGTTTAACAGGAATCATTTTAGGAGACAGCGCATTGGACATTAATGTGCATGACACCTATTTTGTTATCGCCCACTTCCACTTGGTAATGGGTATCTCTGCCCTCTATGGGATGTTTGCAGGGATTTACCATTGGTATCCAAAAATGTTTGGCCGCATGATGAACAAGAATTTGGGTTATATCCACTTTTGGGTAACTGCCATTTGTGCATACGGGGTATTCTTCCCGATGCACTTTATAGGTATGGCAGGTTTACCAAGACGTTACTATACCAATACCAACTTTCCGTTGTTTGATGATTTAGCAGATGTTAATGTGATCATTACTGTGTTTGCTTTGATAGGTGGTGTGTTTCAGTTGGTATATATGTATAACTTCTTTGTGAGTATTTTTTACGGTAAGAAAGCGCCACAGAATCCTTGGAGATCAACTACGCTTGAGTGGACAACTCCAGTAAAACATCTTCACGGCAACTGGCCAGGAGCAATTCCTCATGTACACCGTTGGTCATATGACTACAGCAAACCAGGACACGATGATGATTTTGTGATGCAAGATGTACCTTTAAAGGAAGGTGAAGAAGAACTTCAACATTAACAATTCCTGCGAAGGCAGGAATCTTATGAACTAATACTATATTTTTTGTCATATTAGAAAGCCTTTCAAATATTGAAGGGCTTTTTAATTTAAGTATTTTGTAAGATTAATGTAAAATTCTTAACTTTTAATTAGTTTAATTAGTTTAATTAGTTTAATTTTATTTTCATTAATTGTAAAATCTTTTATTATGAAAAAATATTTTGTTTTATTATTTGTATTGTCATTGTTTACTTTTTCATGTGAACAAGAAGATCGTAACTCAAATTCCATGGAATCTGATTCTAATGTGAATTTTGAACGTTTAACAAATAGTTTGGTTGGATTTGAAAAAAATGGAAAAATTGATTTAAATGTTTCGGATGATAATATAATGAAAACCTTTAAAAAGTTTGCTTTTGATTCACGTTTAGAACTTGAACCAGAATCTTTTGAATTAATAAAAGTTGACAATCAAAGTTATTTACGTTTTTATAGTAAAGACCACAAAGCATCTACGATAGCTTTGATTAAGGGAGACGACAATCAGTACAGAACTGGGGATACAGTTTGCACTTCAAGTGCATGTTCTGCTTGTTGTGGATGTCTGCCCAATGGATCATATTGCACGGAATGTAGACCTTATGGACCTAACAATCCTCAAAAAGGTGACTGCACAAGGAGTACCGGTGGCGGACCGGTTATTGAATAGCAAAATCGTGTTCGACAAAAAATTTATATACCCTTTCGATAGAAAGGGTTTTTTTATGGCAATAGGTTTTAGAACACTTTGTATATTTGAAATATTAAACTTTTTCAAAGAAAAACTAAAATAAGATTCCCATGTTTGTGGGACATATTATGAATGACAACTTAAATCCATCCAACGACCATTTTTCTTCCGAGGAAATCGAAGTAGAAAAAAAATTAAGACCCTTATCATTTGATGATTTTACAGGTCAGGATCAGGTATTGGAAAACCTTCAAATATTTGTCCAAGCAGCCAATCAACGAAACGAAGCGTTGGACCATACCTTGTTTCATGGACCTCCTGGACTTGGAAAAACAACCTTGGCACATATTCTAGCCAGCGAATTGAATGTGGGCATCAAAGTAACTTCCGGACCTGTTTTGGACAAACCAGGCGATCTTGCAGGCTTGTTGACAAACCTGGAAGAGCGTGATGTATTGTTCATTGATGAAATCCATCGGTTAAGCCCAATCGTTGAAGAGTACTTGTATTCTGCAATGGAAGATTACAAAATTGACATCATGATTGAATCTGGCCCCAATGCAAGGACAGTTCAAATTAATCTAAATCCTTTCACACTTATTGGAGCCACCACACGTTCAGGATTATTGACGTCCCCAATGCGTGCACGATTTGGAATCCAAAGCCGATTGCAATATTACAATACCGAATTATTGACAACCATCACCCAAAGAAGTGCCTCAATCTTGAATGTTCCCATTTCCATGGAGGCAGCCGTAGAGATTGCTGGTAGAAGTCGCGGTACACCACGCATTGCGAATGCTTTATTGCGAAGGGTGCGCGATTTTGCACAGATAAAAGGCAATGGGAGTATCGATATAAAAATTGCTAAATACGCACTCGAAGCTTTACATGTTGATGCACATGGTTTGGATGAAATGGACAATAAAATATTGAGCACTATCATTGATAAGTTCAAAGGCGGACCTGTTGGCATTACAACACTCGCAACTGCAGTGAGCGAAAGTGCCGAAACCATTGAGGAAGTTTACGAACCATTTTTGATTCAACAAGGATTTATCATGCGCACACCACGCGGACGTGAAGTCACCGAATTGGCATATAAGCATTTAGGAAAAATAAAAGGGAATATTCAAGGCGGATTGTTCTAGTTCTTTTAATTTTCTGAAGAAATACATGCGGCGAAAGGTTTAAATTTTTCGCGATTATCACTAGTCTATGTAGAATGGTAAACATGAGCGAATCCAATAAAATACCTGAAGTTTCAATATTTCGATTTATAAAGTACTCACTCGAAATTCTTAAGAATCCATTACCTTTTCATCTCAAAAATTTTCAAGAAAAAGGTGATACTTTCAAATTGAATATTGGGCTCAAAGACCAAGTCATTTTTTCAAGAGATGCAGCTTTTGCGGAGTATGTCCTTCAAAAAAATCAGAAAAATTACGTTAAATCAAAAATCCAAACGAAGGATTTGGTTAAATATGTCGGTAAAGGATTATTGACTTCGGAAGGTGAACTATGGAAAAAACAACGCCAACTGATTCAGCCTGCCTTTCATAAAAAATATCTATCAAATTTATTGGGTACCGTTCAAGAAGCGATTCAGTTGGAATATAAACGAATTATTGTTAATGAACCCATCGATGTGTTTTCGATTTTTAACGATTTGGCATTTCAATCCGTTGTGAAGTCTTTATTCACTACAGTAGCTGATCCTTCTGACATCAATCGACTTCAATTTATTACCGAGGATGGTCAACGGATGCTTGTGAAGGAATTAAGACAGCCATATCTGGGCTGGTGGTTCAAATCGAGCGGTATTTTGCAGGGACATCTCGACCTGACTTTGGAGGCGCGACAGATTTTGAAAAATTTGGTAAATATACGACGTGGTTCTGCCGAAACATATGATGACCTTCTCAATATGCTTCTTGAAGCACGCTATGACGACGGCAATTTTATGGACGAGGAGCAATTGATTGATGAAATCCTAATTCTATTCACAGCTGGTCATGAAACCACTTCCAATGCTTTGACTTTTACCTTTCAACTATTGGCAATGCATCCAGAATGGCAAGATCGAATCTATGATGAAATTAAAAGAAATGAAGGCAACAGTGAAGATTTGATGACGTTCGTAACAAAATCCAAAGTCTGTCAACAAGTGCTTGAAGAGGCCATGAGGCTCTATCCGCCTGCATATTTTATAGACCGAGTGAATGTGGACGAAGATACTTTCGGAGGTAAAGTTTTTGAAAAGGGTTCAAATCTTCTGTTTTCAATTTATGAGATCCATCGCCACCCAAAGTTATGGGAGCGCCCTTTGGAATTTCGGCCAGAACGATTTGATGACGGTACCCGAAAATTCTCATCACACTATTTTCCATTCGGCGCAGGACCCCGAAAATGTATAGGAAATAACTTTGCAATGTTTGAAATGATTATTGCGGTAACTGAATTGATTCGTAATTATAAAGTGTATCCAGAATTTGATGAGATTGGTATAACACCGTTGATTACATTAAAGCCAAAAAATGCCATCTTAAGATTTGAAAAACGAACGGATTGATTCAAAACAAATCCAGATAAAGTAAACGTATCAAAACCGAAGTTAAACGTCTCGGTTTTTTGTCGAGGTATCAGCAAGACGGAATTTTTCAAAGAAGAAGAACGCGCTTACAAAAATGGCAATCTAATTTTATATGAAGATAGCTATAAATCAAATGAAATTATATATATTTAATAATCAGATTTTTAAGAGCATTAAATAAATTAATACATCTAGGGCATGCCGATTTTCATGGACAGACATTTGGTGGAAGGTGCTTCGCAAGAAGCCGTTGCCGAAGCGCATCTCAAAGACCTGGAAATACAGCATCATTATAATTGTAAAGCCATTACGTACTGGGTGGATACTTTAAGAGGGTGTGCGTTTTGCTTAATAGAAGCACCATCTGAAGTTGATGTGAAGCAAATGCATGAAAAAGCTCACGGACTTATACCTAACGAAATCATAAAAGTAGATTCAGATTTGGTACAATCCTTTTTGGGTCGCATTCAAGATCCTGAAGATGCCGATTTGCAAACCTATAATGGCGTAAAGTTGAAAGTGTTTTCAGATTCGGCATTTCGTGTTTTAGTCAACATAAAATCCTCTCATACCACATTATTACATAATAAGCTGGGCAAAGCCAGGACTAATGAAATATTTCTGTTGCGCAACACCATTATTCGTAAAAATATTGCAAAATACAATGGCAGTGAAGTAGAAATTGACGGACAGGATTTTGTTATTTCTTTTAAATCAGCAAAAGATGCGACACTATGCTTATTTGAAATTCAAAGAGAATTGACAAACGAAAGTGAAATCATCTCATTACGAATGGGTATCCATGCCGGAAACCCAGTGGATAATAGTGGAATTCTTTTCGGTGAGACGATTCGTTTTACGCGCTTGCTTTGCGATATTGCAAATCCAGATGAAATTGTAATATCAGCAACCATCATGGAACTGTTGGAAAGTTCTAAAGAAACAATTGGGAAAAGTGCTAATAAGGTCCGCATAATTCCGCCTTCTGAAGAACATTTTTTATCCCTTTTATCCCAGGCGCTCTTTAATAATTGGGAAGACCCATATTTTGATATGAGCGATTTTTGTAGTCATGTGTCTGTGAGTAAATCTCAATTATATAAAAAATGCATACATATTACTGGGGTGTCGCCAAATAACTTATTACGCGACTTTAGGTTATCCCAAGCACTTCATAAACTTGGAAAAGCAAATCAAAATGTTTCTCAAACCGCTTTCGATGTCGGTTTTAATAACCCTTCCTATTTCACAAAATGCTTTTATAAGGCATATGGCATTAGACCATCAGACTTTCTTGCAAATCAATAATCATCCATGTACCTTTTTGTACCATCATTTGAAACTTTTGTGCTATTCAAAGTAATTGTATCATATTAATTTTACTGTAGAAATTTTAAATCCATACAATTATGAAACCACAATTTATGATGCAAGTACTTATATGTACGATGCTGTTTTCGGGAATATCTTATTCTCAAGAAACAAAAACCAGCCCTGAATTACAAAAACCAACAATCATGAAAACTTATGTAATTGAGCGCAACATCCCAAATGCTG
>JBGSXJ010000133.1:0-55314 GCA_041751535.1 Aquaticitalea sp. | reverse complement strand
ACATTCCAAAAAAGGGCAATGACAGACACTATCCAGAACCAAATAGGTGGTTTAGTTAAAAGTTTAGTCATAAAAATTAGTTTAGTTAGGAACTACAGTCTGAATTATGTGACATAATTCCATAACAATTTAGGGAATATTTTGATTATCTTTCAAATTATTCCCAAAAAATACAACTAAATTCAACCTATTTATTCTTCAACAACGTGCAGTACAGGTGTTTTGTTGACCCATTTACCGTTGATGGATTCGCCTAAAATGATTACATCTTTAGTAAGTTCGTAATCTTTTATAGTCCGTAGCATCTGCTCCTTAGTGGTTCTATGTAGTTTGATTCCTGAATTTGCACCTTTGTTTCTAATTTCCAAATAAAATCCATCTCTAAATTTTATTGGTTTTGTTGGTGGTCTTCCCATAAAATTCCATTTCTATAATTAACACGCATATTAATTAAAATTATTTCAAAAAGCAAGCTGAAATGTCATAATTAATCGTTAATGTTTAAAAATCGTTATTTTTTTGATTTCGCAATTTAATCTGCACGTGTTGCCCTTTACTTTTAAAAGTTTTCATACTTTTAGGTGTTAATCAATACACTTGGCTTTAAATGAAGCAAAAAAGAAAAAAGAAATCTTATAAAGTTAGAAACCTTCCGCCAGGCACCATGTCCTACAGGGGTAAAAAGGAATCTAACGTTACCCATATAGAACTCATAAATTACAGCCCTTCGGACTTTAATATCATTAATTCTCAAAATGTTGAAGACGGGTTTAATTTTAAAGATAAAGAATCAATAACATGGATTAATATAAATGGGCTCAATAATATAGCTGATATTGAAAAGATAGGCCTTCATTATCATTTACATGCCTTAACGCTTGAAGACATTGTCAATACGCAACACCGTCCGAAAATGGATGAATTTGACAATTACTTGTTCCTTGTTTTTAAAATGCTACATCTTAGAGAAGATGAGCTGATCTATGAACATATGAGTATGGTGGTCGGAGAAGGTTACCTATTGACATTTCAGGAAGCGGATGGCGATGTGTTCGATGGATTGCGAGGGCGGATTTCAGATGGAAAAGGAAGAGTTCGAACCATGGGTTCAGATTATTTGATGTACTGTATCTTGGATGCCGTCGTGGATAACTATCTTACCGTTCTTGAAGCATTTGGAGATAAGATAGAGGACCTCGAAAATTCTATTTTTGATGATGATACTTCTAATACCACTCCAAGTCAAATACAAGAATTAAAACGCGAAATTTTAAAAATAAGACGTTCCGTGGTACCTTTGAGGGAAGTGATCAGTCGCCTTGAGAAAACCGAAACATCCATCATAGAAGCTAAAACCTACAATTTCTTAAGGGATTTATATGACCATATTATCCAGGTCAATGAAAATGTCGAATTGTACCGCGAAATGATTTGGAGTTTGATGGATATGCATATGAGCATTATTAGTAATAAAATGAATGAGGTCATGAAAGTGTTGACTATCATTGCGACGATATTCATCCCTTTGACGTTTATAGCCGGTATTTATGGGATGAATTTTGAGAACATACCAGAGTTGAGTTATAAATATGGTTATCACATTTTGTGGGGTGTGATGATTTTGATTTTTATAGGAATGCTCGTATATTTTAGAAGAAAAAAATGGCTTTGAGAAAATAAAACAACATAAAGATGGAAGAAGAATTAAGGAAGGCATTTGACGGTGTCACTGAAAAACTGTTGAATTGGATGAATTCCCTGATTGAGGGTTTGCCAAATTTTGCATTAGCAATTATTGTAATGGTGGCCGCTTACTTTATTGCCAAGTATGCTACTAAAATTGTCCATAATTTGACATCGAGAAAAGTTAAACAACGCTCTGTCATCAACATGATTTCCAAATTGACTTCGGTGGTGATCATTACGGCCGGCATATTCTTGGCTTTGGGCATTTTAGATTTGAGCAAAACCCTAACCTCCTTAATCACTGGGGCTGGAATTTTGGGTTTGGTTATTGGTCTGGCACTTCAGGGAACGCTTTCCAATACCATTTCGGGAATTGTGATTTCCTTTAGGGAAAAAATACAAATTGGCAATTGGGTGGAAACAAATGATTTTGCTGGAGAAATTATGGATATCAATCTCAATAACTTTACACTGAAAGAAACGGACAACAATATTGTGATTATTCCAAATAAAACAATTTTGGAAACTCCTATGAAAAACTTCTCCCTCACACCTTATATAAGGATTACTGTTGATTGTGGCGTTGAATACAAAGCAGATTTGGAATTTGTTGAAAAGCTTGTTAAAACCACTCTGACCAATACATTCAAAAGAATTGATGACAATAAACCACCTGAATTTTTTTTCACTGAATTCGGAGACAGCTCCATCAATTTTAAGTGTAGGTTTTGGATAGAAGGTACTAGGAACGTGCAAAAATTGGAAGCAACCAATAAGGCTATCATCGCCATTAAAAAGGCATTTGATGCGGAAGGCATTAACATCCCATTCCCAATCAGAACTTTGGAATTTAATAATAATCTAAAGATGGAAACCCAAGATAGGACGGTAAATAAATCAAAAAACTGATAAAGAAAAAACCGAAAAACCACTAGAAATTAGTCTTTAAAACACGAAGATATGTCGAATACAAAAGTGTCGCAGAACCTTCTTGATTTTTTCAAAAAATTGGAAAAGAACAATGACAGGGATTGGTTTGATGAACATAAAAAAGAATTCAAAACTATAGAAGCGGAGGCTAAATCGATTTATAAAGAGTTGATGGATCACCTCAATCAGCATGACGAAGTTGATAATTTAAAACTGTTTAGGATCTATAGAGACGTACGGTTTTCAAAGAACAAAGCACCTTACAAAACACATTTTGGAGGTTCTTATCATAGAAAAAAGCCTGAATTGCGAGGCGGTTACTATTTGCATATGCAGCCAAATAACGAATCGTTCATTGCCGCAGGATTTTGGGATCCTTCCAAGGAAGATCTTTTAAGGATTCGAAAGGAGTTTGAACTTGATGCTACTGAAATTCGTAACATAATATCCAATAAAAAATTTAAGACAGTGTGGGGCGATTTTGTCGGCGACGAATTAAAAACAGCTCCAAAGGGTTTTGACAAAGAACATCCTTCAATTGATCTTATTAGAAAAAAGCAATACATCTTCACTAAAAAATATACTGACGCACAGGTTTTAGCAGAAGATTTTATTGCCGATGTCAATGGTTCATTTAAAACCGTACGTCCGTACTTTGATTATATGAGTGAAGTGCTCACCACAAATCTCAATGGTGAATCACTTATATGACTTCGGTTATCTTGAAGGAATTTCCATTAAACTCTATTTGATCACCTTTCTTTTTATTAAGTAACAACATACCAATAGGTGAGTGAAGGGAAATCGCAAAGAAACTACCGTCAGGGATTTCTATTTTCCCTGCGCTTACAGAGATAAAAAAGTTATTGGTCGTTGTTTTAACGACGCTACCTATAATCACGCTGTCAGACACGGTGTTTGGGCTAATGGATTTTAAGCCTTCAAGCATTTTGTTGGCATCACTTAAATGCAGAGAATTTTTTTCCAAATCGTTAAAGAGCTTGCCATTTCCTGCATCGTCTTCGATTCCTCCAGCTTTATCATTGCTTTCAATTGAGTCCTTTATGGTTTCCAATTCGTTTTTATAGTTCGCTATGCGCTTGTTGGCATAGTCAAAACAAGCTTGTAATAATTCGTGTTTTATCCTCATATAACTTTCGCCATTTCAGGCTCAAATACTTGTATATGACTAATGAATCGCTCTTTTACAATGTTCATGATACGTTTGTTCAATGAAGAAGAATTCTGAATGTATAAGTCATATTCTTCAACAGTAAATTGTCCGATAATCATTCCTTTTATAGAATTTCGGAATTTCATGTCCTTATGTATAGCGTTTTCGATGTAGTCTAATTGTTTTGTCAAAGATAAATCATAAAATACATTTTTATGCTTTGAAACGTAATTTTTAAAAACAGCAATCAACAAATCGTGTTGTAATTTGATCACAGGTCTAATGGTGGTGTTTTGAAAACGTTCTTCGCTGCTCATGGTATCAAAGAAAAGAGCATTGGTTAGTTCAGGGCGAATGTTAAGTAAATCAATAGTTCTGTTAGGCATGACTATAAGTTTTTCTTAAAATTAGAAATTAAGCATTGGCCATTGGTATACTTAAGCTATTGTTGTTAACGTGTTTATTAACAAATAGGATATTTTGGAGCAAAGAGCGGCTGTTTCACTTAATATACGATATCATGCCAAGGCTAAAACAATTATCTTTGAAGCCATAAAAAAAGGTGAAATTCGGTTTTGATAATCATTACAAGTATTTGAAATATGGTTACTAGCCGAAGCAAATTAAAATAAAACAAAGACACATGAGATTCCACACACGAAAATGGGTAAAACCCGAAGATTTAAATCCCAACGGGACATTATTTGGAGGACAGCTTTTGGCTTGGATCGATGAAGAGGCGGCGCTTTATACAATTATTCAACTAGAGAATTCAAAAATAGTCACTAAATATGTTTCAGAAATCAACTTTATGAGCTCTGCCAAAC
The DNA here is from genome assembly GCA_041751535.1 of Aquaticitalea sp. Lineage (GTDB taxonomy): Bacteria > Bacteroidota > Bacteroidia > Flavobacteriales > Flavobacteriaceae > JBPOFM01. The sequence continues at coordinate 50,697 of JBGSXJ010000133.1, read as the reverse complement.
AAGGGGATATTGTGGAAATAGGAATCGATGTGGTTAATTTTGGGAAATCTTCACTGACCTTACGATGTGCAGCCCGAAATACCATGACCCGGGAAACCATATTGACCATTGATAATATCATTATGGTCAACCTAGATGAGCACGGAAAACCAAAACCACACGGTAAAACGAAAATCGAGTTTATTAAGGACCGATTAAAGTGATCGTGTATGTGTTAACAATTACTGTAATTGAGGCACAAGCTTGTCTTAATTTGTTATTTATTTGGTATAAATTATCTTAATTTTATAAATAAACTAAACATCTCCACATTATGAAAAGAATAGCATCACTGATTATTATAGCTATGTTATTGACATCTTGCTCGTTATCGAAACAAGAAAAAACAGCTAGAAAAACAATCGATGGCACATGGACCCTTACCAAAGTGACCTACGATAAAGCTGGTACGTTTAATTCCACCTTATTCAATGATGTTACAGCATCCTGCTTTGAAGGCAGCCAATGGTTTTTTAGGTCCAACAATAGCACAGGAACTTATGATATCATCAATGCCGAGTGTCAGACAGGTGTCCGGAATATACGATGGTCAGCAAATGAAATTGGAAAAGACACTGGTAACTATGACTTTACCATGAAATTTACCGATGACAAAAAGAGGGATATCCAAGAGGATACTGGTTATCGAATGGCTTTGACCAATTTAGATGAAAACACAATGAAATTAACACAAACAGTTTCTTTTGAAGGAGCGCCTTTTAAAATAAACTTAAACTTTTCAAGATTAACACAATAAATATAAAATATTATGAAGACTTATAGTAATACTATTATAGCAGTTATTTTTAGCGCTACCCTATTTTTTGGATGCGATGCCACAAGAAATGCAAGTAACAAAGAAAAAGGTGCCGTCATCGGTACAGCTGGTGGCGCCGTCATAGGTGGCGTTATTGGCAACAATGTCGGTGACAAAAACAATACAGCGCTTGGAGCCATTATCGGAGCCGTTGTTGGTGGGGTTGCAGGTGGCTATATCGGTGACCGTATGGACCGACAAGTAGAAAAAATCGAGCAGGAAATTCCTGGTGCTGAAGTTACACGTGTAGGCGAAGGAATCAATGTCGTTTTTGATGAAAGTAGCGGAGTCTATTTTGACACTAACAAATTCAATATTAATTCTGCGTCTGCAACAACCTTAAATAAATTGGCAGGCATCTTTAAAGAATATTCCGATACAAACATCTTGGTGGAAGGCCATACCGATAGTACAGGGCCAGATGATTATAACATGACTTTGTCTAAACAACGCGCTCAATCTGTAACAACCTATTTGTCAGGTCAGGGCATTTCTACTGGAAGATTTACCACAAATTGGTATGGTGAAAACCAACCAAAGTATGACAATACCACTGTAGACGGTAGAGCAAAAAACCGACGTGTGGAATTGGCGATAGTTGCTAGTGAAGAACTTAAAAAAGAAGCGATGGAAAAAACTAAAAATTAAAGCATTTTTCTCAAGCTATTTAAAAATCCGTTCTGAAAAGGTCTTCCTTTGAGAACGGATTTTTTATGCAATCATTTAAGTATCCGAAGAAAATACGGCAGGCGATAATTCAAATATTTCCAAATCGAAATAAGGGACTGCAGCCAAAACGTGATCAAAAATATCCGACATTATATATTCATAGTTCAACCAACGCTTATCACTGCTAAAACAATAAATTTCCAAAGGAATGCCTTGTGAAGTCGGAGCCAGCTGCCTTACCATAATGGTCATGTCCTTATTGACGCCGGAATGGTTTTCGATATAAGTTTGAATGTATTTTCTGTAAACCCCAAAGTTGGTCAGGTTTCTTCCATTGATTAAAACTGACTTATCAATGTCGTTTGTGGTATTGTACGATTGAATATCAGTTTGTCGTTGAATCAAATAATCTTTAATAGACTGGATATCCTTCAGTTTCTCTACACTTTCTGAGGTAAGATAATGAATGCTTTTAGCTTTGATCAAAATAGAGCGTTTGATACGTCTTCCCCCAGAATTGGTCATGCCTCTCCAGTTCTTGAAGGAATCAGACAATAATGCGTAGGTAGGAATGTGGGTTATGGTCATATCAAAATTCTGAACCTCCACGGTTGCAAGGTTGATCTCAATAACATCTCCATCTGCTCCATATTTATCCATCGTAATCCAATCTCCAATTCTAACGGAATCGTTGATAGACACTTGAATACTAGCCACAAAACCAAGGATGGTGTCTTTAAAGATGATCAATAATATGGCGGATGCCGCACCGAGCGTCGTGAAAAAAGTCCAAATAGGCACACCAGTCAACAGTACAAAACACAAGCCAAATCCAACAATCCATATAAATAGCATCACAACCTGTATGTAACTATCAATAGGTTTGTCTTTTAATCGCGGAACAGTTTTAAAATAAGATTCCAAAGCTCTTAACACACTTCGCAATATCCAAATGGCCAATAAAACCCCGTAGACTTTCAGAAAAATCATGATAAACCTTTCAAAAACGGGATAGTCATAAAAAACAATTGGGAATAATTCGATAGTAATAAATAGAGGTACAAGATGCGCAATGTTCTTTGGTGCTTTATGGCTTACCAACAAATCATCAAAATTGGTTCGAGATTTCTTTGCGAATTTGCTAAATGCCTGCACCAATATTTTGCTTGCTATAAAATCTGAAATAAAGATTGCAATGCATAAAATAATCAACATCGCGAGCATATTCAAAAAAGTCACCATATGGTCTGTTAGGCCTAAATCGTTAAAATAATCACAAAAATAATGAGCATAATATTCCATTAACTAGATTGTTTTTAAATATTTTCTATCGACATAAAAAGTTCCAAAAGGAATAATCGAGGCGACTAACACATTAAACAAGGTCTTATTATTCCAATTCATTTGAGAACGTATCAATATGGCTAAAATAATATAGGCTATGAACAAGATACCATGAGGCATTCCTAATAATTTTACATAGGTAGGATCATCGAAAGTATACTTTATAGGAACAGCAATTCCCAAGAGTAAAATATAAGAAACACCTTCTAGAAAGGCTGTAATTCTAAAGATGTTGATAAGTGAAAACATAGTTACTTTTTCTGATTGCAAAAGTACTTTATGTGGTTGTAAATGTTTAATTTTTGATCACTTTTTTTGTGAAAATTAAAGCGTTCATTCCTCAACATAAAAAAGTAATCGGCATTTAAAAATTCAGGTTAACATTTTATTCAACTTCGAATAATCAGTACAAAATAGGAGTGAAGCTGTACAGCCATTCGGTATGCTGATCACGAATAATGGTTTTGTTGAGAAGAAATCCATTTCTCTGATAAAATCGATGTAAACGTTCTTCTTCAATCAGCAACCAATACTTTTGGTTTGGGTGCTTTTTTTTGAGTTCATCCAGCCAATAGGAGCCAAGATTATTATCACGTCTATCCTCGGCAATCCATAAAAAACCGATGTAGAGGTACTCATTGTCAAACCATTCTCGGGCTTCTTCTTGAAAGTAAATAACATCTGGAGGTGTTGTTGCAAATACAATTCCCCCACCTATAATCCGATTGTTTTCCTTAATGATATAGATGTTTGCAGATGCTTCATAACGTGTCCAAAATGGGACAATTTCGTCCTGCCAATCTTTTGGAAGAATATCAAAAAAGAGGTTTGCACTATCTTGTAACCATTTAAATTCCAAATTCATGGTTGTTTGCAAATTGGTTTATCTATAAAAGTCCCCAAGAGAATAATTTATCCGAATCTTCAAACCAACGGTCACCTATATCAGTTCGATAATAACCGTTATTGACGATAATGGTACTAATGCGGTTGTTCATCATTTTTTGTGCATCTTTCATGGTTAATCCTGTACCTGTAATTAATAGGGCAATTCCTGTATTACCAGTAATGAGCCATTCGTCATTAACTTTTTTAAGGTGCATTGGGTGAATACCATCCTTTAAATCTTTTCTAAACACCACAACGGCATCTTTAGAAAATAATTCAAACGTTTTTCGGTCATCATAAGGAAAAGGAGGAACAACAATAAATGCTCCAACTTGAAAGCCTTTTTTAGTGTTGATTTTAAATGATTGTCCATTAGCCACTTTATATAACAATTGGCCAATAGGTTCTGTGATACCTGCACGCTGAATGAATATCTGGGGAAACCCAAAACGTGACGTAAATTCCAATGGGTAAATACCATTGCCGTTGACAATACAATTAATATCGATGTGGCCAACAAATTTGTTCTTTACCAAGGTGGCTTCAAATTTTTTGAGGGTGGCGTCAAATATTGGTGAATCGTTGATCCAAAACATGCTTGAGCCCATTTCGCCTGTAGATACACCCAATTCTTTTGGGAACAATTTTTTATGTTCAAATGTGATATTCAACGGCCTTAAAAACTCTTTCCCATTAAAAAAAGCAGCCACTGAAATTTCAACACCTTTTACTTTTTTCTGAAGTTGAAAATTACCAAAATCACTACCCCAAGACTTGTCATAAGCCTTTAAAACACGAACAACATCCAAGCCTTCTTCATCATTTCCTACAAATAATAATTGCTTGAGTTCTTGGGTTTCACCAGAGGGTTTGACAACATAGGCATCAGGATTTTTTTGTACATAATCAATCGCATCCTGAAAGCTTGCAAACTCCTTATAAGGCAAGGTTTTTATCTTATGCTTCTGCAACTCGCCCTGACCAAAATTACGGTCGAGTTCTAGCATATCGGTGTATTGGCATCCACCTAACACAATTTTTCCGGAGGCTCGCAGATCTTCACAAACCTTACCGTAACCTGTATAATCAAATATAATGACATCGGCCCAGTCTACATGCTTTTTCCAGTCTTTTGTCTTTTTTACAAAGCCATTACCGATTTCTCGGCAGCTGCGCTCTTCGATATAAAGTTTTACTTCGTTGCCTTCATTCAAAGTGGCATAGGCAATATCAAGGATTTCACCCCATCGGGATATGAATAAAAATCTTTTGCTAAAGGCGGGTTCTTTCTTCAAAATTTAAAAAGCAGGTTTTAAGTGGAACGAAGGTAAAGGATTTTCGGTATAAAATTAAAATTATTACAAAAAAAAGACTGCCAATGAGCAGTCTTTTTCCGGATTAATCAATGCGTTCAAATCATTATTCATTTGAAGCCATCAATGCAAAAAATTTGTCAAGATTTGGAAGAATCACAATTCGGGTCCTTCTGTTTTTGGCTCTGTTATCTTTGGTGTCATTCTCTCCAAGGGGATGATAAAAGCTTCTTCCAGAAGCAATCATTTTTTCTGGAGCTACACCGTAGTCTTTTTGAAGTTTACGTACTACTGAAGTTGCTCTTAAAACGCTCAAATCCCAGTTGTCTGTAATTTTAGCTGTTCTGATACTTTGTGAATCTGTGTGACCTTCAACCATTACCTCTATACTTGGTTCGGAATTGATGACATCAGCTATCTTCTGTAAAATATCATTCGCTTTGTTGCTCACTTGGTAGCTTGCGGAATTGAAAAGCATTTTATCAGAAATTGAAATCATAACAACAGTTTCTTGAATATCCACCGAAATGTCTTCATCCTCATTAAGATTACTGGTATCCATCGATTTTTGAAGTTTATACGACACGGCCAAATTCATCGAATCTTTAAATGTCTTGACATTTGCAAAATAGGCTGGTGGTACTTTTTTCAAAGTTTCACGCATGGCCTTTTTGGTGTTTTCAGACATTACTGTGCCGTCAACATTGACCATTTGAGCATTGTTTTCTTCTGTAAGGGAATTGATTTTGGTATTATACTGATCAACTCGCGCTTGGATAGCACTGAATTTTGCCTCAAGTTCTTCCTTTTCGACTTTTGTTTTGGTCAGCTCACTTCTGATTTGACCATTTTCTTGTTCTAACGCCACGTATTTCTTTTTAGAAACACATGATGATAATAAGATGACTGCTAAAAGCGTAATTGAAATTTTTTTCATAATAAAAGTTTAATGGTTTTACATATTTACGCTTGTCAGGCGCTTATAGACTTTTGAATTGTTAAAATTTGGATTTATTTAACGTTTCAATTTTGTGCATATATGAATACGCGCTCAATAAAGATTAAAGTTAATTAGTTCTTTGTCATCATATTAACGTAGATGCTATTTTTCTTAATGCTAAAAGATAAAGTACTTTTATATTTTCTAGTTGACATTCTCCTAAATCTTTTATACTTGAAAAGGCTGATTTGACTTCATAATTATTTAATATTTAATTTCTGAAGTCAGTCAACCAATGAAAATAATCTCTATATTTATATGATTTATAAAATAGTTGCTAACTCTCATTTATGCACTGTAATTACCTTCATTTAATTCTTTCAAGTTGTATTTAGCCATCATTATTGTCTTTGTTATAGGTTATTTGGCGATAGCCACCGAGCATCAAATAAAAATCAACAAAACTGCACCAGCACTGTTATTGGGTGTTATTTGTTGGGTACTTCTCATCCTGGGGAAGGAATCCATATTCCCGTTCATGGCTTCCGATATCGCCATAGACTTTGTTTCCGAAGAACTGTTAAGACATGTAGGGGAGATTTCCGAGATCTTATTCTTTCTTCTTGGTGCTATGACTATTGTAGAACTCATAGATGCACACGAAGGATTTTCAATTATTACCGACCGAATTAAACTGACCAAACGTGTCCATTTGCTGTGGACGCTGTGTTTTATTACCTTCTTTTTATCTGCAGCTCTAGATAATTTGACAACCTCCATCGTAATGGCAACTCTATTGCGGAAAATCCTTAAGAGCAAAGAAGATTTGTGGCTGTTTGCATCAATGATTATTGTTGCTGCAAATGCTGGTGGTGCATGGTCACCAATTGGGGATGTTACCACCATTATGCTCTGGATCGGAGGGCAAATAACAGCAGTCAATATTATTACAGAAGTATTTTTACCAAGTGTGGTATGTCTAGTGGTACCTTTGACTATTTTGAGTTTTAGATTAAAAGGTCACATCGATGTACAGGGAAATGAGTATGTTGATATTGAATCGGAACATCCCCAACGTATCAATAATTTTGATAAGCTACTTGTATTTAGTGTAGGTATAGGAGTATTGCTCTTTGTGCCGGTTTTTAAAACCATTACACATTTACCGCCATTTATGGGGATTTTGTTTGGATTAGGTGTCGTTTGGGTACTTACCGAAATTTTGCATAAAAGCAAAGCGGATGAAGAAAAGAAAAGACTTTCCATTGTTAGTATTTTACAGCGTATAGATACGCCAAGTATTTTGTTTTTTCTTGGTATATTAATGGCAGTGGCTGCCCTGCAAACAGGCGGACATCTATTACAACTTGCCACTGCATTGGATGATACATTTAATGACATCTATATTGTGAACACTTTTATAGGATTGTTGTCCTCAATTGTAGATAATGTTCCTATGGTAGCCGGTGCCATGGGTATGTACTCTATGGACGTGTACCCCACAGATCATATGTTTTGGGAATTACTGGCCTATTGCGCTGGAACCGGAGGAAGCATTCTTATTATCGGCTCGGCAGCTGGTGTTGCAATTATGGGAATTTTTAAAATTGATTTTATTTGGTACATGAAAAAGATTTCTATTTTAGCGATTCTGGGTTATTTAGCAGGAGTGCTAACATATATGGCCTTGAATTAATATCAAATAAATCAAATTAGATCTATGTAATATTATGTAATTTTACACCTTGTTTTTAAACCTAAAAAATTGCCGCGCAATAAGCTTCTAATCATCCTCGCATTTTTCTCTATTTATGTTATTTGGGGCTCAACATATTTACTCAATAAAATAGCCGTTACAGAATTGCCTCCCTTCATGTTGGCATCTATGAGATTCATTACTGCTGGGCTCATCATTTTTGTCATTGCAAAGACTATGGGGATGTCTCTAAAAATTTCCAGTCAACAACTTAAGAATACCACCATAGCAGGATTTTTGTTCTTAACTTTTGGCAATGGCATTATAGTATGGGCATTAAAGTATGTTGATAGCGGTTTTGCTGCCCTAGAGATTTCAGCACAACCTTTAGTGGTTTTACTATTAATGCGATTTATACAGGGAAAAAAAATTCAGCCCATGTCAGTCATCGGTGTCATACTTGGTATTATTGGCATTTATTTATTGGTGAGTCAAAAGGAAATCATCAGTAAAGAAGGAAGTATTATAGGAATGATAATGATTTTTGCTTGTATGTTAAGTTGGGGATATGGAAGCCTTTTTGTAGGCAAAGCTGATTTGCCTACCAATTTTTTTATCAATACAGGTTATCAGATGCTGATGGGTGGACTTATGCTTTTGGTTGCAAGTCTTATATTTGGAGAGCAATGGTCGCTTCCAAATGTTTGGAGTGAAAAAGTACAATGGTCCATGGTTATTCTCGTCATTTTCGGCAGTATTGTGGCCTTTACTTCTTTCAATTATTTATTACGAATCGTCTCTCCTGAAAAAGTGGCAACGTCCACATATGTCAACCCGATTATTGCATTGTTGTTGGGTTGGTATTTCTTAAAAGAACAAATCACCATGCAATCTATCATTGCCGCCATAGTGCTGTTAACAGGTGTTTATTTTATAAATACCAAACGGACTGTGGTGATTTTTGAGCGGTTTTTCAATAAATCATGAAGTATCGTTAAAATAGTCGTAATGAATGTTAACCTTTCCTAAAATACTTGACATATAAATTATAAATTATTATACTAGGTTGATAAACATTAAAAATAAATTATGAAACCATTTAATGTCATCTTGGTAGCTATGTTCACATTATTCACAGTATTAACATATGCGCAATATCCAACAAGTGCCACAAGTAATGAGATTAAAGTAAAAGCTGAAAATCTCACGACAGAGTATAGTAAATATCTGGCTCTAACAGGAGTTCAAATTCCGTTATTCAAAGGAGTAGTAGAAGAGTATATGAAAAAATCCGAAAAAGCAATTGAGGAGTTAGAGGGTAGGCAGGAATTGGACATACTCGTTGAACTTCAAGCGAGGGAAACATTAAGAATGAATGATATCCTGACTCAACCGCAATATCGTCTTTACAAGCAATTAAAAACGAAATTACAACCTATAAAAGTCATTGAGAAATAGCTGAAAATTCTTTGTTGTGGAATCGAATTAACTATGAAATGATTTTGTTTTTTTAAGCTCTAGTGACGAGCTCTCCATATGAAGTCAGCATCTAAATAGAAACTTCCAACAAAATCAAAATTACATTCGTCCGGATCTATAATTGACAGATAATAGTCTTCAGAATTACTACGATATAGATGATAGGTTTCACCTACCAAAGGTTCAAAATTGAATTTCGCCGAATAAACAAATTTATTCATCTCAAATTCCTTCATCATTTTTTCATAGCTAGATTTCAATTCATTATACCTTGCGGCCATATGATTGTTGACTCGTTGAATGTTTCGATTCTTCCAACTCACGGTGTCCACAGTTGTAATTGCTGGAGCTCCGACATTGGTTCCATAAGCTTTTAATGAGGCATCATAGGTTTGAGTTTCAACATTGAAAACAATTGCGTCTGGTTTTTTTGAGCTTGTCATTTGTCAGAATTATTTAATATCTCGTTAAAGTCTTCCAAAATTAATATTTTCTGTTGAATAATAATTGTAAATTGTTAAACATTATTTTGGCATTCCTTTATGAGGATTAAAGCAACTTAAATAGACTATGAGCAAATCACAAGCATTATTGCAACCCTATCACACCAAAACACTACATTTGAACAACAGGATCGTCATGGCACCCATGACGCGAAGCAGAGCTGATAACGACGCACATCGGCCAACAGCAAAACTACAAGGAATTTATTATGCCCAAAGAGCTTCGGCTGGGTTAATAATTTCAGAAGGATCACAGGTGTCTGAAGCTGCAGTTGGATATATCAATACACCAGGAATTCATTCTCAAGAGCAAGTTGAAGGTTGGAAAGAGGTAACTCAAATGGTCCACTCGGCTGGTGGAAAGATTTTTAATCAACTTTGGCATGTTGGTCGAATGTCTCATCCCGACTTTCATAATGGCGATTTACCTTTGGCGCCTTCCGCAATAAATCCAAATGCAAAATCATACACTCCAAACGGATTTAAACCTACAGTAACCCCAAAGGCAATGACTGTTGAAGACATAAGGACCACGGTTGAAGATTTTAGAAAAGCTGCAGCAAATGCAGTAAAAGCCGGATTTGATGGTGTTGAAATTCATTCGTCAAATGGCTATTTGTTTCATCAGTTTTTTAATGCAACTTCCAACCAACGCACTGATGATTATGGAGGAAGTATCGAAAATAGATCTCGTTTCTTTTTTGAAGTATTGGATGCCATAAAAAAAGAAATTCCAGAACAGAAGATAGGCGCCCGTTTTAATCCATCACTTTCCGGATTGTTTGGTATGACCATGGATGAGGAAACGATTCCAGCATTTGAGTATATAATTAAAAAGCTCAATTCCTATGATTTGGCTTACGTTCATTTGTCAGAACCATTTAATGATGTATCAGATATTCCATATGCGGTGCAGAATATTGCCAAACATTTCCGACCTTTATACAATGGCACCTTAATGATCAATTCAAATTTTGATCAGGAAAAAGGGAATAAAGTCATCGAAAACGCCGATGCAGATTTGGTTGCATTTGGTAAATTATATGTGTCCAATCCCGATTTGGTATCGCGTTTTGAGAATCATGTTGAAGTTTCGGAATGGGATGAAAGTACATTTTATACACCAGGAAAAAAAGGGTATACAGATTATGAAATTAAAACAACGGTTTCCGTTTAATCATTAAAAATAAGTAATTATGAAATTCAGTAGAAAAGCAACAGCACAATGGAAAGGTAGTGGAAAAGAAGGAAATGGAACCTTAACAACCGATAGCACGGTCTTGAATAAATCACAGTATTCCTTCAAAACCCGTTTTGAAGATGGCATCGGCACAAACCCTGAAGAACTTATAGCGGCTGCGCATGCGGGCTGTTTTACAATGCAGTTAAGTTTTTTATTAGGCGAAGAAGGATTTACCCCAACAAATTTGGATACAGAAGCTAAAGTGAATTTTGAGGACGGAAATATAGCGCTGATTGTTCTAACTCTAAAAGGCGAAGTGCCTGGAATTGACGAAAGTAAGTTTGTTTCTATAGCCGAAAAAGCAAAAGAAGTCTGCCCAATCTCAAAACTATTGAATACCAAAATAGAGTTAACAGCGGCTTTGTCGTAATTAACGGATATATTAATAATAAATACCAATCAAAATGAGTAAAAATGTAAAAGCTTATGGTGCCAAGTCGGCAACTGCCGAACTTGAGCCAATGAATATAGAACGCAGGGAAACAAAAGCCTCGGATGTAAAAATAGAAATCACTTATTGTGGTGTTTGCCATAGTGATATCCATACGGTGAGAAATGATTGGCAGAATTCAGTATATCCAGTCATTCCCGGTCATGAAATTATAGGAAAGGTGATTGAAATTGGAAGCGATGTCTCTCAATTCAAAGTAGGGGATACAGTAGGAGTAGGCTGTTTGGTCGATTCGTGCCAAACCTGTGAGTCTTGCAAGGATTCTTTGGAACAATACTGCGAAAACGGTTGGACAGGCACTTATAACAGTGTAGACAAACATATGCAGGACAAACAAACCTATGGAGGTTATTCGACTTCTATTGTGGTGGACCAGAAATTTGTGCTTAGCATTCCAGAGAATCTTGACGAAAAAGGAGCAGCACCGTTATTATGTGCGGGCATTACCACCTGGTCACCATTAAGCCACTGGAAAGTCAAAAAAGGAGACAAAGTAGGCGTCATTGGCTTGGGAGGTTTGGGTCATATGGGCGTTAAATTTGCCAATGCATTGGGTGCTCACGTTGTCATGATTACAACATCGCCAGATAAAGCTGCAGATGCAAAATCTTTAGGAGCACATGAAGTCCTTATTTCTAAAAATCAAGAGGATATGCAAAAGCATAACAACACGTTCGATTTTATATTGAATACAATTCCTGTTGGGCATGACATGAATCCTTATATAGCGCTCCTTAAGCGCGATGCCACAATGGTGCTAGTTGGTGCGGTAGAACCTCTTAAGCCCTTTCATGGAGGCGGAATCATTATGGGTCGTAAACGAATAGCGGGTTCATTGATTGGTGGTATTAAGGAAACTCAAGAAATGCTTGATTTCTGCGGAAAACACAATATCGTTTCCGATATCGAGTTGATTGACATGAAAGACATCAACAATGCTTACGAGCGTGTCATCAATGCCGACGTAAAATATCGTTTTGTGATTGATATGGCGTCTTTAAAAAATTAAAAGCGTTTAAAATATTTATGAACCTCATAACTTGTCATAAGCTATGAGGTTTTTTCATACGTAAATGAAAGGTTAATATTTTTTAAAACAATTTTAATAAATCCAACATTAAATCTCATTCTATCGGGGCAATTTCTTATCCTACAGGAAAATGATAGGCATTAATTTATTCAGTTTGATATTAAGGTTTTGTATCCTTAACTTTTGAGTCAACAGATAAATAAATAGGTTTCTTTTTCAATAGTTTGCTTCAAAAAGAGTCCTATTTATAAGGAATATTTAATTATTTGTTATTAAAATAATTCAAGTTACAGAAGTTGATAATCTTTGATGTTTTGCGATAATTTAAATCGGTATCAAGTCAATTCATTGGCTGAATTCTGTCGTAACTTTAAATTTCATATAAATTCATTAATTCAAAAACTATGGCAAAAAAAACCAATCCTTCCGATTCGGACACACAAAAACAAAAAGACCTCAAAACTTACCATAAAGACAGTGAAGGAAAAGCAATGACCACCAATCAAGGCTTAAAAGTGAATGACACTAACAACTCCTTAAAATCAGGTGAACGTGGTTCTACTTTATTGGAAGATTTTTTATTAAGGGAAAAGATCACAAGTTTTGATCATGAACGCATCCCAGAACGAATTGTCCATGCTCGGGGAAGTGCTGCCCATGGTCATTTTGAACTGTCCAAAAACATGTCGAAATATACCAAAGCAGGAATTTTTACCGATACCAATAGAAAAACACCTGTCTTCGTTCGATTTTCAACAGTGGCAGGCTCAAAGGGTTCTCCAGATTTAGCACGTGATGTTCGCGGCTTTGCAGTCAAATTTTATACTGATGAAGGTACATGGGATTTGGTTGGTAACAATATGCCTATTTTCTTTATTCAGGACGCCATGAAATTTCCTGATTTAATCCATTCCGTGAAACCTGAACCAAATAATGAAATCCCGCAAGCGGCTTCTGCTCATGACACTTTTTATGATTTTATCTCACATACACCAGAGACATTGCACAATCAAATTTGGGTAATGAGCGATCGTGCGATTCCGCGTAGCTTTCGAATGATGGAAGGCTTTGGTATCCATACCTTCCGATTGATTAATGAGGAAGGTATTTCCCATTTTGTGAAATTTCATTGGAAGCCAAAATTAGGTGTCCATTCCGTCACATGGGAGGAAGCAGTTAAGATCAACGGAGCTGATGCAGATTTTCATCGTCGTGATCTATGGGAAGCCATAGAAGCTGGTCAATTTCCACAATGGGATTTGGGCATGCAGATTGTTCCTGAAAAAGATGAGCATAAGTATGATTTCGATTTACTCGATCCGACTAAATTGATTCCTGAAGAAATGGTGCCAGTGACCATAGTAGGAACCATGACACTCAACAGAAATCCTGAAAACTTCTTTGCAGAAACAGAACAAGTCGCATTTTTACCAGGACATATAATTCCAGGAATTGATTTCAGCAACGATCCCTTATTACAAGGACGTTTGTTCTCGTATCGCGATACACAATTATCGCGATTGGGCAGTCCTAATTTTCATCAAATTCCCATCAACCAACCCGTTGTAAAAACTCACAACAATCAGCGCGACGGTCATATGCAAACCGAGATTCCAAAAGGACAAACGGCCTATTTCCCAAATACTTTGGGTGGTGGATGTCCTCATTTATCTAAAATATCAGAAGGCGCTTTTCATTCCTATGAAGAACGCATTGATGCCAAAAAAATAAGAACGCGTAGCGAAAGCTTTAGCGACCACTTTTCGCAACCAGCATTGTTTTATCGCAGTTTGGCTCCTTGGGAGCAAGAACATGTTGCGCAAGCCTATACCTTTGAATTAGGAAAATGCATGCATCAACATATCAAAGAACGGATGCTATGGCTCATTGCTCAAATAGATAATGATTTGTCTAACAAGGTTGCGGACGGACTGGGTTTAAAAGTTCCAAAAATCATCGATAAACCCATCAATCAGGCGATTGGTGCCGATGCCGATCCTAAAAAGCATCAACCAGGACCCAAGAAAATATATCTCGACACCTCAAAGGCTTTAAGTCAGGCGAATACCAAATTTGATACTATTGCGACACGACAGATTGCAGTACTAGCTTCCGATGGATTTAATGCCAAGACTTTTAAGGCACTAAAAACCGCTTTTGGAAAAGAAGGCGCTATGATAAAAATTATTGGGCCACATGGTGGAACTATAACAAGTGATGACAACAAATCGCATAAAGTGGATGCAGCCATCGCTACTACAGAAAGTGTACTTTTTGATGCGGTCTATATTCCGGGAGGCAAAAAATCGATTGATACATTGAAGAATCATGGTAAATACATAAAGTTCGTGAACGAAACCTTCAAATATTGCAAAGCCATTGCGGCCGATGACGAAGGGGAACAACTAATCGATGCAAGTGTTGTAAAGGATCATAAAACAGATAAAGCCATACATATTAACAGCAAACCCGATGCTTTCAAGAAAAGTATCTCCAAACACCGTAATTGGGAAAGGCGGAATGTAGCTGATAATATTCCGGTATAAGAATAAGAATTTGATCCCTAATTTTGCGAAACTACCATGATTGCACCTAACAATAATGGTAGTTTTTTTACTAGCGGTTTTTAGATTTTAACAAAGTCCTTGGTGTAATTAATAAGCTTTCAAAACATTCCTTATCAATCGAATCATCGATTAAAATTGACCCTACATTCATCGATGATTTTGAACACTGCGTTTCACTTCATCGTATAATATGATCGTTCGTATGATTTTTTAGGCTTCAACATATTGATTTAATTAGCTTTAGATGTTTTATTAAAAGAACGGTCCCATGAAAAATCTAATAACCTTAATTTTTTTATCTTGTTTAGTTGGCTTTAATGTCACACTCAAAGCCCAAGAAATAACATCACCTTCCGATAGTCTTCCTTCCGATTATTTAGAACGCAGTCCTATTTATGATTATCAAGATCGAGTTTTAAACAATACAGACAGTATTCCTGATTTTCAATCCAAAGAAGACAAACTAAAAATTACGGGTACCATCTATCAAAGTGATGGAGTTACGCCTGCCAAAGATGTTATTCTTTATATCTCACAAACTGATGAGGATGGCGATTACGAACTTAAAACCCAAAATGACAAGCGTTATATACATCATCGCGGGTGGATTAAAACAGATGACGATGGTCAGTACACGTTCTATACCTTTATTCCTGGCACGACACACCGTAGCAACGAATTGAAGCACATTCACCCTATAATCAAAGAGCCAGGGAAACCAGAGCAAGATCTTGATGTGTTATTATTTGAAGGTGATCCATTATTGACGAAACGTTGTAGAAAAAAATTACAAAAATTAGGAATCGATAGTATTCTCAAGCTCGAGAAAAACGATTCGATGTATGTAGCAACCAAAGATATCATTCTTAAGAAAGAAATGGTGGAATATTAAACCTATCCAATCTAATATTACTAAAATTAAACCTGCTCCTTGCAGGTTTTTTTGTTTTTATCATGTTCGGCATCACTAATATGTAAGTTTAAAAAAGTTCCATATAAGATTAACGAACTAATAATGCCAGTTTATTAAGACTTATGGTAGTCATTGCTTTAGAGGTATTAAAATTTTATGGCACGGTGTTTGAAAACTTTACAATACAATAATTTATTACTCATTAGAATAGTACAAAATTGAATGTATTCTGAAATAATATTTAATAATTTAACAAATATTATGATAATACACTTATCCCTTAAAGTTTTTTTGCTCGTATATAATGAAGTAGTTATTAGGAAACAATTAATTAATCATTAAAAACAAAACACATGCCATCAACATTTAAAAACAAAAAAGCAAAATCACTTCCTAAATTGAAAAGCTTGGAAGGAGAGGTCAATTTTTTCAGTAATGACCATGGTTTTGGCTTTATAAGACTTAAAGAAACAGGTGAAGATTTCTTTGTGCATATGTCGCATGTAATGGACGCCATCAAAGAAGCGGACGACGTTTTATTTGATATTGAAGAAGGAATAAAAGGCTTAATAGCCGTTAAAGTTCGATTGGCTTAAACCAATTGTAATGGATCATAATTAAAAGCCGTCTCGTTTGTGAAAATGAGGCGGTTTTTAATTATGAACCTTTATTCAATTTAAAGGTTAAAGCTTATGTCCAATTAAAAAAGAAGAAGTTTGGTATTTAACTAATGATACCATGGAAGTTCATTCATTTTTTTAAGATAATTACTTTTTAATAGTGAAAGTAAATGTACTGCCAGAACCTAATTTAGAGCTAACAATAATGTCGCCTCCCAATTTATTAACTAGGTCCTTAACGGTACTCAACCCAATTCCTGTACTTGGTTTTTTATCCTTATGTTCAATGGTTTTAAAAAGGTCGAAAATAGACTCTTGTTGATCTTCCGCAATTCCCAGACCATTATCGGTTACAGAAAATTTATGGTGGTGTGGTTCTTCCGCATAGTTTATATCGACAATCCGTTTTGGGCAATCGTTATATTTTAGGGCGTTATCCACGAGATTAATTAGAATTTGCGTCAAGGCAGACTTATGTACCTTTTTCAATACGATTTCTCTTGGATACACAAGATCATCGTTTTTGGATATAAGCAATTGCTTTATATCGTTTACAAGTTCCGAAAGCCTTACGTCTTCTTTCTTTGTATTGAGCAACTCATCGGTCTGATAATGCTTTAAGATACCATCAATATAATCTGTTAATATAGAGGCAGATTCTTCAATATAATTGAGATATTCCTTTGATTCAAAAGAGAGATTATTGGTAGTATCCTCTCTCAAAAATCCTGTAAGTGAAATAATGTTTGTCAAAGGGGATTTTAAATCATGCGACACATGACTGGCAAAACTCTTTAGAGTCAAATTATTCTTCATCAATTCTGTTTTGGAGACCTCCAGATTCAGATTTTTACGCCTTAATTCAAACAGATTCACAACTTGTTTTCCGAGGATCGTCAACGACTCTAATTGATTGTCGGTTAAATCGCGAGGTTGATGGTCAAAAACACACAATGCACCAAGTGCAAATCCTTCTGGATTGATTAACGGAACACCGGCGTAAAAAACAGCTTTATGCTCCTCAACCAATGGATTGCCCGTAAATCGTTTATCTAATCTGGCATCCCGGACAACAAATATATTTTCATTTCCTACAATGGCATGACTACAAAACGAAATATCCCTCGGAGCCTCCTGCATTGGAAAACCGTAATGAGATTTGAAAAAGTTACGTTTGTCATCCAAAATCGTAATCAGTGATACCGGAACGTTACAGATGGACGCCACAAGTTTGGTGATATTGTCATAATCACTTTCCGGCAGTGTATCGAGCAGTTGATATTGCAAAATAGCTTCCAAACGTTCCATTTCGTTTGGTGGCAGTTTGGGATAAATCATTTTAAGTAGGTTTTTATTAATACTAAATACGTCTAAATAATAATAGCGGTTTTATGAACTGATTAAAATCCTTCAAAGACGCCCAGTCCAAATAACGCAAAATCATACTTTACCGGATCGTTTGAATCAAAGGTTCTCAATGTGATATCCAATTCAGCCAAAGCCTTTCCATCATTTTGCTTACGGTTGAGGAGTCCTAATTTTCTTGCCACATTACCCGAATGTACATCTAATGGGCAAGATAATAGAGAAGGCGAGAGGCTTTGCCAAATTCCAAAATCCACACCTGCTGTATCCTTTCGAACCATCCATCGCAAAAACATATTGAGACGTTTGGCGGCAGAGTTTTTATTCGGGTCACTGATGTGTTTTTGAGTTCTAGATAAATGAGACATCTCAAAAAAATGTTGCTTCAGCTTATGGATTGCAGTTTGCATCGAATGATTTGTTGCATATTTTAAAAACACGGCTTCAAGTCCTTGATGCACTGAATAGATATGTTGCAAACTTACAACAAATTGCACAAAATCCTCACCATTAAATGTGCGATGTACAAAGGGCAACAAACGATCCAAATCCGACGCTTGGTGATGCATGACAAATTCATAAGGCGAATGGTCTAAAAGCTGCATCATTTTGTGCGCATTATTGATGATACTCTTACGGTTACCCCAAGCAATTGTTGCTGTTAAAAATGCTGCGATTTCAATGTCCTCTTTTTTACTGAATTGATGTGGAACCTGTATCGGATCACTTTCTATAAATCGAGGATGATTGTATTCGTATACTTTAGATTCGAGGAAATCTTTAAGTTGTATGTTATTTAATATTTTTGACATGATCTAGCATTTCAAAAGTGATGCAAAAATAAGGTTTAATAATAATATTCTTCAGGCTGCATGCACTAAAAATCTAAAGAAGCAACTACTTTTAACTCATTCAATGTTATTTTAAACTCAAAAGATTTTTCACTGTTTTGTGTCATTAGAAATCATTAATTTCGAATTTAATAACAGTATGGTTAGAACAATTATTATGGTTGTAACCATCAAAACCAATAGGTGAAATGAATGAATTTATAAAATTTGCTTTAAAAGCCAGTGTTGCACTATTTGTTATTGGTATAGGCACCAAATTAGGAAAGGACAGTATTAGTCACTTACAACAATTCAAGAATGATAAAAAACAAATGACCAATGGAGAATTCTAATGATATTATTGACTCAACTCTTGATGTTGTAAACACATCAATAAGTAATTTTGACGATGCCCTTGGTAAAGTGCCACTTTATCAAGCTGGACATAATTTGGGAAGTGCTATTGGTACGCTGATTGACAGAATTGTTGATAGTTTACCTTTTGATCATAAATAGATCTAGACAATAGTCCCATCGACCATCACCAATTTCCGATCCGCCATATCGGCCAATTCCTCATTATGAGTAACGATAACGAAGGTTTGTCCAAATTCATTGCGGAGTTTAAAAAAGAGTTTGTGTAAGTTGTCTGCAGATTCGCTATCCAGATTACCGGAAGGTTCATCTGCAAAAATCAAATCTGGTTTGTTTACCAATGCCCTCGCTACCGCAACCCGTTGTTGCTCACCACCAGATAGTTCGTTTGGTTTGTGGTCATGGCGATTTTTCAAACCGAGGAAGTCCAACAATTCTTTGGCTCGCTTTTCTGCTTCTACCCTCGATGTGTTTTTTATGAAAGCTGGAATACATACATTTTCCAAGGCTGTAAATTCTGGCAGCAATTGATGAAATTGGAATATAAAACCAATATGTTCATTCCTGAATTTTGCAAGCGACTTTTCATTCAAAGTTGTCAGATCCACATCATTGATGATGAGTTCACTGTTCTCTATGGAAGATGGTCTATCTAGGGTACCAAGTATCTGCAAAAGTGTAGTCTTACCTGCCCCAGAAGCACCAACAATGGAAACAATCTCACCTTTTCGAATGACTAAATCCACGCCTTTTAAGACATGTAGATCGTTATAATATTTATGAATGTTTTTAGCTTTAATCATAACATCAAACTTACTACTTTATCACGTGGTTCGCAAACCTCATGAATTTTTCTTGTGGAAGATATTTTTGATATGGTTATAATCTATAAAATATACTAATCGCAGTGAGAATGTATGCTGAAGCGGTTGTTCAAGAAGCGTGCTGACACTGTCAAAGTAAGTCTTTTCAGAAAAATTATCCGAATTGAACAATTGATTTCTGTACAATGCCGACAGTAAACTGCCGGGAGCAAATTGCCACGAATAGGAAAGATCAAAATTCCAAGTGTTAAAGTTCACATTTGGATCATTCAAATCAGATGTGGTATAACCTAAATCTTGGGTCAATCTGCCATTGTCCTGCAAAGTGTATAAGAGGTCATCATAGATAACGGAAGCCCAATAGTGCCTAAAGGTCAATGATAGTGAATGAAACGAATCAAAGATGTAACTACCAGTTAAACTATTGACAATGGTTTTTTGATCGCGTTGGCCAAAAATTATATCGTCATCTACTTTACCAACAAAGCCTTGATCACCCTTTAAATCATTAAAATTAAAAGAATATTGGACCAGAAACTTATCATTAAAACGCACTCTTGGGCTCAAGCCAAACCAGTAATTGAACAAATCCCTTTTAGAGTCAAACAATGTATAGATGCCAGCATTGGCGTCAATGGCTAGGGTTTTGTCATAATTGGATGACATCCATATATTGGCGCTGAAGGCATCTTTAAAAATAAAATATCGTCCATCGGTGCGCGGTTCAAAATAGTCGAACTGTTTACCAATACGATAGTTTGTGTTCAAGCCAAAACTATGCAGTGTTCGGGTCGTGCCATTAAAATTTATACCTGTACTATTGCCAGTATACGTTCCCGGTTCGAATAATCGATTATAATTAAACCATGTACCAATATTAAAGGAGTTGAAAATTTTAGTAGGTTCAAAAATTCGATAGGAGGCATTGGCGGAAAAATTATTATAATTATTCCTGAATAAAATTCCCAAATCATTTATGTTAAATGTTTTGTCTGCCAAAGAATGACTCAAACTATATCGATAATTTCCGCTTACCTTCCCAAGGAATAACTCACTGCTAAATCCATTTTGAGTGCCTTCAAAAAGATTAAGAGAGCTCATTTTTGCACCTCCACTTACGCGGTATTTATTGGTTTTATTTGTGAGATCAAACAATGCTCCAGTAACATTTGCATCCCTAAAATGACCATCTCTAGTGACATTGGTATTGATTATACTCACCGATGAGGTTTTATTGAACTGCTGGTCCAACACAACTATATTATAATTGGCCAAAGGCTCTACGACTTCAGACCGAAGTTCTTGCGTTTCAGTATCTCTGATAGTGGCTTCGGTCTTTTCGGTAATGGCGTTAAAGAATCCAATGCCCAAACCTTTTTTTGTTCTTCCCGAGACTTTTAGGGCATTGAGTGTTTTTACATTTCTGGGAATGTCTATCAATTCTTCATTTTCGCCTAAAGTAACCTTTCTCGATGGCGCACTTCCAACGCGTCTGGAATAAAATAAATCCCCCTTGTTAAATAGATCGACACCTTCAGTAAAAAATTGACGTTGCTCGGAAAATTGTTGTTCAAAGGGCCCTAAATTCAAAACGACATTATCAAATCCAGCTTGGCTAAAATCGGGAATAAGTGTGGCGTCTAACGTAAAGTTTTCGCTGATTCCATATTTAACGTCCAGCCCTAAACTGTAATCGTCTGTCGTTTTTCCGTCAAATGAATTAAATAAACCCGACGCAAATGGATATAAACTCAATCGGGTAGGAGGTTGTATATTATTTAAACCAACCAATTCACCATGATACAACCCCACAATCCCTTTGGTCACATCAATTGGATTCCAGGAATATTGCTCACGTGTGCGTCTAAAGTGCCTGTGAAATTGCAATCCCCATGTTGGATTTTCTTGATTTGAAAAACGCAGCACTGCATAAGGTATTTTCATTTCCACAATCCAGCCATCATCCACAATTTTTACTGCACTGCTCCAAACTGCATTCCAACCAAAATCTTCACCATTGCTCGGATTTACAACAGCATCCGCTTGTGTGCCAGTTGGAAATACCACCAATTGAGTATCATTTTGTGCGTCATTATTGGGATTGAATACAACCACGAAAAAATCATTTTGACCAAAGTTATCCCTACTGTTCATTTGCTTCATAATACGTTCGGGATTGTCGTACAAATATGCAGCGATATAGATGGCAGAATCATCAAAAGCCATTTTAACGATTGTTTCCTGCCCTTTGTTTTCTGCAAGTCCCATTGTTGGGCGAAATTGAGTAAAACCTTTTGCTTCCATAGCATCGGCCCAAACGGCATCATCTAAAATACCATCAATCTTTGGAGGCGTTTCTGTGCGAGAAATTTGAATGGATTTTTTTTCTTGACCCATGATGGAGGAAAGGCAACTCAAACAAAAAAGGAATAGGGTTAAGCGTATTTTCATTCTTTTAACGGATGAATTATTATTTGCCAAGAAAAAAAGAACGACAAACAATTAATAGATTTTGGTTATTCAGGGCAAATCTAATGATGACGGCAATTTATTTATCATAATCAAACGTTAAAAAGGACTTCAAATTGTTAACTCCATTTGTCATCAAGACAGAAAAATGCTTCATAAAAATTATGTATTTTTAACTTCACATTAAAGCATTCAATTATGCATTATCGATATTTTGAAGAATACAACGTAAAAGTCACAGAGGACATCACCGCAAAATACAAAAGTATTATTGAAGATTTGGGTGAAGATAGCACCCGCGATGGACTTATCAAAACACCAGAACGTGCCTCTAAAGCGATGCAGTTTTTAACACAAGGCTATCATCAAGATGCCTCTGAAATTTTGAGAAGTGCCATGTTTAAGGAATCCTACAACGAAATGGTTATCGTTAAGGACATCGAAGTTTATTCGTTGTGTGAACATCATATTTTACCATTTTTTGGAAAGGCGCATATTGCATACATTCCCAATGGACATATTGTCGGTTTGAGCAAATTGCCAAGAATTGTTGATGTATTTGCAAGACGTTTGCAAGTACAAGAACGATTAACAGAGCAAATATTGGATTGCATCAATGACACGCTAAAACCACAAGGGGTGGCTGTTGTTATAGAAGCTGCACACATGTGTATGATGATGCGTGGCGTTCAAAAACAGAATTCGATGACTACAACATCAGGATTTAGAGGGCAGTTTGAAAAGATTGAAACGCGAAACGAATTTTTGAAGTTGATAAGCACTAAATTTTCATAATAAAATTTGGTATATTTCTTGTAATAGAAAGTTTATAAAAAAAAACTTTAAAAATGAAATTGGATAATTTAAGTAGACATAATAAACTCGTGCTGGGCATTGTTTTCGATGCGATTGGTATGGTCACTTTTATTGATATCATTTGGGCGCCGGTCTCTGCCTATTTGATGTCCAAAATGTATAAAGGTAGAAAAGGTAAGATTGCCGGAGCTCTTTCATTTGTGGAAGAAATACTGCCAGGATTTGATATCATACCTTCTTTTACTATTATGTGGTTCTTGACATATGTGTTTAGCAAGCAAGATAAAGCAGTCGAAATACATTCATAAAAAAATCCCTTTCATAAAATTTGAAAGGGATTTTTAAAATTATTAAACAAAGATTTATTGAACGGTAACTGCAAATACAGCTTGAATATCCGTCTCTCCTCCAGCGTTTGTAATATCACCTTCACTAACACCACCAGCACCTTTATTTAGCTCATGACGCAACGTTATTGTAATATTCCCAGATCCAGGAGTAGCAGTTGTAGTTAGTGTAAATGCTAAACCAACCGGATCGCCATTACCATCAAAATCAACATAATTGAATGTGGCAATACCATTTGAAGCTTGAAAGAAAAATTGGTGATCTTCATCTTCTTCTTCTATTTCAACATTGATAAGTTCTGCTGGTGATTCTGTTTCATTTAACAGAATCAAATTTCCGCTGTAAGTTGTATTAACAGCCAAGGGGCCAGAAACCGTAACAACAGGAGGATTTGGTCCATCACCATCTAAATCTCTTGTTTGAAGCGTGATTGTCGCTCCACCACCAACTGGAGTTAATGTCGCTGTTAACGTTGTGATCACTTCCTCTTCATTTACGGGTAACGGATTGTCATCGTCATTGGAGCAAGCTGTGAATATAAGGGTTGATAAAAATAAAATGGATACTTTTTGTAATGTTTTCATTGTTATGTTTTTTTAATTTATTAATAATTTAATTTTAATTGTAACATGATATTTCTTCCTAAATCATCGGCAAAATATCTCAATCTGTTAAGATATTCTCTGTAAGAAATATTAAAAATATTGGTAACATTTAGACCTATATTTAGATCTGTTTTTGGGGATAAATTAAGGGTAATGTCACTTTGAAAGTGCATTAAATGATACGCTGGCGGCGGTGTGCTCACATCAACCAAAACCAATTCTTCAGTAGTTGGGATGAATACTTCATAGTTGTTGTCTGGAAAATTGTCCTGTCTCAAGACAAATTCGCTTTGCAGCTCCGAATTAAAATTCAGCCATTTTTCATTGGAGTACCCTAAAATATTCACTGTTTTAAATGATGGCATATCAATCAAGGCTTGGTTTTGACTCAAATCCCTTCCTCTTATAAAAGAAGATTTATGATTGAATGACCATTGGGTATTAAATTCATAATTTGCTGTAAGATCAATACCATATAAGGCTGCATTTGTTTGTTCATAGCCCCACACAGGAAAAGCTCCTCTAATGGTTTGCTCAACGCCTGTTGGTGCAAGAAAAATATAATCGTTGATATGGTTATAAAATGCCTCAAGGTTTATCAATAATGAGTTATTACCGTATTGGTATGTTCCCGAAACCCTATTGGAGGTTTCTTGCTGTATACGTAAATCGCCTAACTCAATTCTTGCTGCCGAATGGTGCAATCCATCACTAAACAATTCTGAAGGATTTGGTGCCCTGTTGGATAATCCGTAATTGAAAATAACTGAATGTTTGTCATTCAATTTATGGGAAATTCCAGCAGAAGCCGAAACGTTATGATACTCAAGCACAGGATTTGTAAGTAATTGTGTTCCAAAATCATCAATCACAATGTCTCCAAAATCTTCATCATAGCCACGCTCTATCCAACGACTGGTTATATAGAATTTTTTGGCATCAATCCTATTGTAATCATATCGAATCCCAAAATCGAAATTTGTATTTTCATTTAATCTCAACATTGCAAGGCTAAATATGCCAGCATCAAATTTATTATAGTCAGGAATCAAACGTCTTACGCCAGTATCGGGATTTGCGAAATTGTTTTGTAATACAGCATTGACTCCAAATTCATAGGCAATCTTGCTTTTTGAATCAAGTTTTAAACTTGTTCTAACAGAATGCGTTTTTAAAGTTAAATCGATCGCCGGTTTATCTCTGTCATCGCCCACTCTTATATCATACTCAAAACGTTGATTATTCTGAAAGTCATATTGTACTTCGAGACGTCCAAACTTTTTAAAACGTTTGTAAAAATCGGCTTTAATGATATGATGCGTCACATCTTGCCTTGGAGCATTAATATCATAGCTAAAATCGTCAACTACCAAAGGTTGTTGATTATTAATGGCATTGACTAAATCTTCAATATTTCCAATATGTGACGATTTTAAAATACCTATTTCATTATTTATATAGCTATAATACACATTAAATCCTTGCTCGAATGTTTTATAACCACTGTTGAAAGATAATCCTTTGGAGTTAAGTCCCGTGTTAGTCAAGCTATAATCTGGTGCTTCAAAATCACCAAAGCCTTTCATTGATGCCTGCGCAGCAACATACCAACCTTTTTGATAAGTTTTTGTCAATGATGAATTTAAACTATAACCTCTTCCGTTGGTTTGACCGCTAACGATTGTTTTTCCGTAAAGTGAATCCTTTAAACTAATTGTTGATGGTTTTAAAACAATGACTCCACCGATGGCGTCTCCACCATATGCTAACGCATTGGCCCCTTTAATCACATTGATGCTTCCAGCAGTATTCAGATCGATGTTGGGAGCATGTTCAATACCCCATTCTTGATCTTGAAGCCGCACACCATTGGTCATCACGATAATTCTACTGCTGTGCAAACCATTTATAACAGGTTTTACAATGGAATTTCCAGTGTTAATGGATGACACACCACTAATTTGCTTTAAGGCATCGCCGAGGCTAAAGGCGCTAAAGCGTTCAATGGCATCAGATTTCAGTAAGGTTTCCTGTGAAGTTTTTGTTAATTTAGTGATTGTCGAACCTTCAACTCTAATTTCGTCAAGTTCCTCTATATGATGCTCTAAATTAACCTCATAATATGTATCTCCATTGATATGAAGATTCAATCGCTTTGTATCGCATGCTATATGGGAAACAACAATTGTTATTTTTCCATCGCATAGGTTATCCATGGAAAATTTTCCATTGAAATCAGTGGTAGTATATTTATCAAGAGTTTCTATGTAAATGACAGCACCAACAATAGGTGTACCATTATGGAAATCATGAACTTCTCCAAAAAATTTGGATTTGCAATTTTGACTGAATGACATGTTGACCAAACAACACGCTACAATCAATACATAATATTTCATTGCTTAACAATTAGTTTAAAATAAATACTTACTTCAAACTAATTCAGGAGGACCGCGAAGAGAAAAAGATAATTGCCGATGATTATTCAGGAAATTATAAAATGTATTATTAATCTCGAAGTAAGACACCTCGAGGGGTAATGCAATATATTCTAAAGGTGAATGATACTGCGTATTGAGTTTGAATTTATAGAAATCACAATCTACATCCGAAGCGTGCAGATGGGTTGTGATGTCATCATTGCAGACCACATGCTGATGGTGATTAAAAACGTGCGAAAATTTAACGGCAGAAGGCAACAAAAAAGCCAACACTAAAGTGAGTGTGGCAATTCTAAAAGCGATATGTGGTTTATTTTTCTGCACTAATTTATAAATGTTTAAAACCTATTTTTCGCAACATCTTCTTTTCAAACTCCCAAAAAAACTGAAACTGACCAAACAGCCAACCAAAAAAGACCAACAAAACTTGATAAAAAACGAGTCCAATGATAATGTATAAAACCCAATAAACAAAGGGATTTAAGTTTTCTTTAGTAACTCCTATAAGTGCCATAATTGGCTTGCCTATGATGGCTGAGGACGATCCTGTGATGGCAAAAACAATAAAAATCCGGATCATTTCCCATTTATAGGTAACGATCCATTTTCCTTCGAGTTTTTTAAAGCAGAACAACGTGATTTTTAGAAACAAATATGCCAATGCAAGTGTCACCAATAGGGTAACATAAATAGGGAAGGAGCCAGTCAATTTATTTGATATCATAAATCCTGCATACAGAAGTCCCAATATACCAATTGCAGGGAAAAGCAATTGCCAGTTATGCTGAATTTCCCAGTGCGCTTTAAATTTTTGCATAGCATTTTTTAAGGCTGCAAATTTAATTTAAATTCTTGGAATATAACCTGCCAATTGTTGTTTGTATGTTATTTGAAAGTAAATGAAGTAGTTATATAATTTATAATTGACATCATAGCCATAATCGATTCCTGGTTGATAATTAATCTGCATTTCATACAAATTAGGATCGAACCTAAATGGCTGCAACACACGATTGTTCCATTCAGTTACATATTGCCAATTTCTAGTTTCCATAAAATTCTGGGAATAATAACCTTCGGGTTGAGCCCTACTAACCAGCCAATAATTAAAGCCTGGTTCAATGATAATGATTTCATATTGCAATTCGTCGTTGGCAATCCTTACAGTATCTTGTTGAGTTATGTTGGCGATTTTATCACTGTTCTGAACGGCTTTGCCAGATGTATTGCAAGCCATAAACAAACTGCATATTATGAGGCAATAGATAAGTGTTTTCATAGTAAGAATCTTTCCACTAAAGTTACAAAAATTATGTTTTAAGCAATTGGTAATAAATGATTTTAACAATGCAGCCTTTCATCTTAAGTTTGTCGATCTTAATATGAGTATGTTCAATAATGTTTTTAGTTTTGATAAATTACAAATAAAAAAAAGCCTGTAACGAAAAATTTTTACAGGCTTTTTATAAAAATGATTTAAGAATATTTAAACCTTTTCAGATTTTAAAATACTAATAATTTGTGAAGCTAGTTCGGTGCCGATTCTATCTTGTGCTTCATTAGTTGCCGCTCCAATATGAGGTGTCAAGGATATTTTTGGATTCATAAGTACTTGCACTGCTGGCGTTGGTTCTCCGTCAAAAGTATCTAGTCCCGCAAATGAAACCTTACCACTTTCAATGGCCTTGATCAAGGCAACTTCATCAATAATACCTCCACGTGCAGCGTTGATTATGCCAACACCTTCTTTCATTTGTTCAAAATGTTTTTCACCAAGAACATATTCCTTTTGAGCAGGAACATGTAAAGAAATAAAATCAGAATGTTTTAATAGTTCTTTCATCGGTTCAGTTTCTATTTCTACGTTGATATACTGACCGTTATAAAACTCTACCTTAATGGTTGCTTTATCTACAAATTTATCACTTGCAATGACTCTCATTCCAACTCCAAGTGCTATTTTGGCAACCTCATGACCAATACGTCCAAAGCCGATAATACCAAGTGTCTTACCTCGTAATTCTCTTCCTTTGGCATAATTTTTCTTCAATGTATTGAATTGCAAATCACCTTCAAGAGGCATGTTCCTGTTGGAATCATGTAAAAAACGAACGCCTCCATATAAATGAGCAAACACCAATTCAGCAACCGATTCTGACGACGCAGCTGGGGTATTGATAACGTGAAGACCTTTGCCTCGAGCATATTCCACATCGATATTGTCCATGCCAACGCCACCGCGTCCAATAACTTTTAAGCTAGCACAAGCATCAATTAAATCTTGTCTGACGGTTGTTGCACTTCTCACCAAAATGACATCTATATGATGCTCATTGATATAGTTGACTAATTGTTCTTGTGCCACCATTGTAGTGATAACTTCAAATCCTGCTTCTTCGAGGGCTACTTTTCCACTGTTTGAAATTCCATCATTTGCTAATACTTTCATGAACTTTTTTTATTTTCATTTCCACTTAAGTGAAAATCATGTTTTTAATTTTATTTACTTTCCAATAACTACTGCGACTGCAAACTGCAAATTGTTTAAGCTTTCATTTCCAACTCGCTCATCACTTCCACCAATGCTTTAACGCTATCTAGAGGCAATGCATTGTACATAGAGGCACGATAGCCCCCAACACTTCTATGTCCATCCAATCCGCTTATACCAGCTTCTTTTAGCATAGTGTCAAAGGTTTCCTTTAGGTTGTCATTGACCAAATTAAAAGTGGCATTCATTTGAGAACGGTCTTCCTTAACAGTAAAACCTGTAAACAATGGATTCAAGTCTATTTCTGAATAGATCAGGCGTGATTTGGTCTCATTAATTTTTTCAATGCCAGCAGTTCCACCCATTTTTTTCAACCACTCCATTGTTAACATTGACACAAATACGGCAAATACAGGAGGTGTATTAAACATGCTGCCTTTGCTTATGTGCACTTTATAGTCCATGATGGACGGGATTTTTCTGGATACTTTTCCAAGAATATCTTCTTTCACAACTACCAATGTTGTTCCAGCAGGGCCCATGTTCTTTTGAGCGCCAGCATAAATCAATGAAAATTTTGAATAATCAATTTTACGTGAAAAAATATCGCTACTCATATCACAAATCATTGGAATGGGTGAATCTGGGAACGATTGCATTTGGGTTCCAAAAATGGTGTTGTTGGAAGTGCAATGAAAATAATCATAATCTTCAGGAATGGAATAGCCTTTTGGGATGTAATTATAATTCGCTTCTTTGGAAGAGGCAATTTCATATACATCATCAAAAATTCGGGCTTCCTGAATAGCGTTGTCCGCCCAAGTTCCTGTATTTAAGTATCCTGCTCTTTTCTCCAAGAGATTTAGAGCAACCATTACAAATTGCGTACTAGCACCACCTTGTAAAAATAAGGCTTTATAACCTTTGCCTTCCAGTCCAAGTAGTTCCAGCGCCAAAGCACGCGCATTTTCCATAACATCAACAAAAGATTTGCTTCGATGTGAAATTTCCAGTAACGACAATCCCGAATTATTAAAATCGATAACGGCTTCAGAGGATGCAATTAAAACTTCCTGCGGCAAGATGCTTGGTCCTGCACTAAAATTATGTTTTTTCATCAAGTTTATATTTCATTTCCAAGAATTAGGAAATCAGTAGTTGTTTTTTTAACAGTTGCAAAGTTGCTAAATTATAGTCGAAATACTGTTATTAAAATGATAATTTATCAACTAAATTTTCAACAAAAAAGTAATAGTATCCACGTTGTCAGCATACTCCCAAAGCTTCGGAAACTGTGTTTGACCAAAAGCGATAGGATTGTCAACAATACCTGCGGCAACAATGCATTGTATCTTTTGGGAATCACTGTCAAGCTTGATTTTTAGCGCTCCTATGGAATCGTAAAACTCATAAAATACGGTTGCGATGGGTGAGCCATAGCTTTCATCTTCCTTGATCATTAAAAACCCGTTTTCCAACATTTCAAATTCACTCATCAAATATACCGCTTTGTTGTAATCGTAATTGTTTGCGTATTTATGATGATGGATCATGGGATTCCAATGGTACATAGCTTTAAAGAAATATTGAAAATCATAGTTCTTTGGTACGAATAATTTGGAAACATTCCTACAGCCTAATCCATAATATCTAAAAATATCCTCCGAAAGCGCTGTAAGCTGCGCTTCAGATTCATTTCCTGTCAATATGGCGACCGAGTTTCTATTTTTTCTAATGATGGATGGCTTATTTTTAAAATAATATTCAAAATAGCGGGCAGTATTGTCGCTACCTGTTGCTATGACAGCATCAAAATGGGAAAGCCTTTCTTCTGTAAATTGAATGCGATTTTTAAATGCAGGTTCAATATGTTCCAAATATTTGGATATATATGGTAAAAGTTGCTTGTCATTAGAAGACTGTTTAACCAAAACATGGTGTCCTGAAATCAATACACTCAAAAAATCATGAAAGCCCACCAAAGGTATGTTTCCTGCCATAATAATGGCAACCGTTTTTGGTTCAATATCATTAAAGTGATACTTTGATATCCATGCATTAATATTGCTTTCAGTCAGAGATTTATACCATCCTTCCAATGCAAAAAGTACGTTCTCTTTTGTAAACCAACCATTGTGTTCGTGAGCCAATTGAATTTGATGTTTAAAACCATCAAAAAACAACTCATTAAACGGGACATCATTCTGTTTTTCAATTCTATTCAAACTGAACTGGCTCAAGAATTGTCCTAGTTTTACAAAAGCGTTAATTCTTTGTTGTAAATTCATCCTGTGTTTGGTTATGAATGGTTTTGGCTTTATTTTTGCGCAAAGTTAGAAAAAGATTATGCTATGGCAATTATTATAACAGATGAATGTATAAATTGTGGTGCCTGTGAGCCGGAATGCCCTAACACTGCAATTTATGAGGGTGCGGATGACTGGAGATATAAAGATGGTACACGTTTAAAGGATAAGGTTGTACTGCCCAACGGAAAGGAAGTTGACGCGAACGAAGCTCAAGAACCGATCAGTGATGAAATTTATTATATTGTTCCAGATAAATGTACCGAATGTGTTGGATTTCATGAAGAACCACAGTGTGCGGCAGTATGTCCTGTAGATTGTTGTGTGCCTGATACCGATCACGTAGAAACCGAAGCAGAACTACTGGCAAAGCAACGTTTTATGCATCCTGAAGATTAAGTAACGATTTGACTATCTAGACTGTCTATAAAAACAAAAAACCGAGCTACTGACTCGGTTTTTTGTTAATCTTAAGTACCATTAAAAATTATAATTCATTTTTAAGTAATAGTAAGCTCCTCCAAAACCCATTTGTACAGAATCCCAATATCCTCCACCTTCCGTCCAATCGTCCTGCTGATCTGGGTAAACATTGAATAGGTTATTGCTTCCAACATTCATCTTTAAATTTTCAGAGAGTCTAAAACCCAAATTTAAATCGGAAACGACCTTCGCCCCATAGGTATCCGTAGCAGCAATGATTTGTTGTTGGAAACCACCATAATCTGCGGGATCTTCAAACATTTGGAAGTCTAGTAATTGTACTTCACTAAAACGAGTGATAGCCAATGCTGCATCAAACCAAGATTTACTATAGTTTAGATTTAAAGTCAATTTGCTATCAGGAGCAGATGCCAACAAAAAGGCTTTATCACGCTCTCCAAAAAATGTTTGTTCGTCCAGTGCACCATTTAAGACTTTGTCAATCTTCATATCATTAAAGTTACCTAATAAGGTCGCCCCGAATGAACTCCCGTCGCCAATAGAGGTTTTCCATGACAAAATGATATCCAATCCTGTGGTTTTAGTGTTTGCACCATTGGCAAAAAATTGAGCTGCCTCCACATTATCGATTTGAGGAGCATCAAAATTACCCGTAAGCACAATCCTATCTTTAACAGCGATATAGTAGCCATCAATAGTAGCGGTAAATTGACCGAAATTGGCAGTGAATCCCAAGGCGGCATTAAATGCTTTTTCCTCTTTTAACGGACCAATACCAAAAGATGCGGTCACAGGACTGTTGTTAGGCGACAATAACGATTCTAACGCCACGCCTCCAACAAAATTGGTAAACCTTAAGTTGTAATAGATCTGTGCCAATGACGGGGCCCTAAAACCTGTACTTACAGAACCCCTGATGTTGATGTTGTCGGTCGCCTTTAAACGAGCGGCCAATTTACCATTAAGCGTACTGCCAAAATCACTGAAATTCTCAAAACGCGCAGCTGTACTTACAAGAAATGATTCCGAAAGGTCAAATTCAGCATCCACATAAAGGGACAAATTACTTCTACTGCGATCTACTTCATTTGCTGGGCTATAACCTGGAAATCCTTGTGAGCCTCCTGGTCGTGGAGTGCCCTCATCGTCTTCGGCCTGACTTTGGGAAGCAGGATCAGTTATCAATATACCATCTTCGGTATAGATTCCATAAGAACCTTCTTCACCAGCAAAAATGATAAAATTTTCCGTTCTATATTCTGCACCAAAGGCTAAATTCATGCCACTTAAGACATCATCATAGTATTTAGAAAAATCCAAATTGACTGTGTTTTGACTCAAACTATGACCTCCAGCATCAAAATCAGTTGGGGACACATCTTCCAATGAAGCATTGAGTGTTCCCTTTATATAGTATTGAAAATAATTCTCTCCCCAAGTATTGCTGATGTCCACCTTCCACCCACCGGTAGTTTCTGTCCTAACTCCTGCCGATAAAGATTTGTCGATTATATTTGAGGTAATACGTGGGGTGAATCCATTGGGATAGATAGATTCCACAACGCGTTCGCCACCATTTCTTGTAAATGCATAAGCGTCAGTATCCCTATAGTTTCGACCTCCAAAGGCATAGACTTCAGTATTATCAGAAACAGGAATCGCTACGTTTCCAAAGAAGTTGAACCCATCAATAGCGGCCTCTCCAAATCCTTTTCTAAAATCGAAGGCAGGACGAAGCGTTTTATTCTTACTTAAATATTCAGTCGTGAAATTTGCAAAACCGCCTTTTTCTCCGATTTTAAAACCGTAATTGGATGTTACTTTCACCGAACCTCCGTCAAAGTCCTTATCTTTTCCGATAGCATTTCCATCACGTTCGGTATCCAATCGAAACCCATCTGTGTTCCAAACACCATAATTGTCTTCTTGAAAATTACTGGTGTTCACATCGGCATTGGTACTGTAAAAACCATAATTGACGCTTCCTGTAAATTCACCAACATTATCCTTTAACACGATATTGATAACACCTGCAATGGCATCAGATCCATATTGAGCAGACGCACCATCGCGCAAAATCTCAATTCTTTTAATGGATGAAGCAGGGATGGCATTCAAGTCAGTTCCAGTGTTGCCACGCCCTCTGGTTCCAAATATATTGACCAATGACGATTGATGTCTGCGCTTTCCATTGATCAGCACCAATGTTTGGTCAGGTCCCAAGCCTCTTAAAGACGCAGGGTCGATATGGTCTGCCCCATCAGAACCAGATTGTTTATTGGCATTAAATGAAGGTGCGGCATATTGCAACATTTCATTGATTTCAATTTTTCCGATTTGAGTGGTCACTTCAGACACATCAATAATATCGATGGCAACTGCCGTATCCACTGTAGTTCGTTTCGGGCTACGAGACCCGACCAAAACGACTTCATCAAGGCTAACCCCTTCCTCGAGGGTGACATTGATGGTCGTTCTGTTGTTTATGGCTACTTCTTGACTGTTAAAGCCAACATAGCTAAAGACTAATGTGGCTGAACCGATGACATTGATGCGATATACGCCGTCAAAATCAGTTACAACACCGTTAGTGGTTCCACTTTCTACAACATTAACTCCTGCAATGGGAATTCCCGACGTATCCGTAACGGTTCCTGTAACTTGTTGTGCATTGGAAAGATGGATGCTAAAGAGGGTTAGCATCAAAAAAATAAAATGTTTCATAATTGGTTTTTTAGAATTAGTTAAGTTAAATATAATTTAATTTTGTTTTACTTTCAAAATTGCAGAACAATTTGAGGACTTAATCATAATTTATGATAGAATTAATATGCTGTATCATTATATTTGCACTCTCAAAATTGCAAGTCAATTAATAATAAGATTCCCTCCCAATAGTTATCGGGATTCGTGGGAATGAAATAACAACCTTTTCAATGAAAGCCGGAATTGTAGGATTACCAAACGTAGGAAAATCAACTTTGTTCAATTGTTTATCGAATGCCAAAGCGCAAAGTGCCAACTTTCCGTTTTGCACCATTGAACCTAATATTGGGATTGTCAACGTGCCAGACCCACGATTGAATCGTTTGGAAGAATTGGTAAAACCTTTACGGGTTCAACCAGCCACTGTCGAGATTGTTGATATTGCCGGCCTTGTAAAAGGAGCCAGTAAAGGTGAAGGATTAGGCAATCAGTTTTTGGCAAACATCCGTGAAACCGATGCTTTATTGCATGTATTACGTTGTTTTGACAATGATAACATTGTACACGTTGATGGAAGTGTGAATCCGATTCGCGATAAGGAAACTATCGACATGGAACTACAATTAAAAGATCTTGAAACGGTTGATAAAAAATTAGAAAAAGTAAAACGCGCCGCCAAAACAGGAAATAAGGAAGCTCAAAAGGAAGAAGCGGTTTTGTTGGCCATTAAAAAAGGATTGGAAGCAGGCGTTTCTGTGCGAGCTTTGGAATTCACAAAAGAAGATTACGAAGAGTTTGTAAAACCAGCCCAATTCATCACAGAAAAACCCGTAATGTACGTTTGTAATGTGGATGAAGGTTCAGCCGCAACTGGCAACGCTTATGTTGATATGGTAAGGGAAGCCGTAAAAGACGAAAAGGCCGAAATATTAGTGCTTGCCGTAGGTACAGAAGCTGATATCAACGAATTGGACGATTACGAAGAGCGTCAGATGTTCCTTCAGGATATTGGATTGGACGAGCCCGGTTCTTCAAAATTGATCCGGTCAGCATACAAACTATTGAAACAACAGACTTATTTCACAGCTGGTGTAAAAGAAGTTCGTGCGTGGACCGTTGACATAGGCGCAACAGCACCACAAGCTGCAGGTGTGATTCATACCGATTTTGAAAAAGGCTTTATCCGGGCCGAAGTCATTGCATATGAAGATTTCTCTTCATTGGGTAGTGAAGCTAAAGTAAAAGAAGCTGGAAAAATGAGGGTAGAAGGGAAGAACTACATAGTAAAGGATGGGGATGTCATGCATTTCTTGTTTAATGTTTAAACTCTTGAATCCTTAAAACTTACGTTTAAGCAAATTGAAATGCTCAAACAAACATTTATAGCGCTTGTAAATAACTATACAGATCAAAGCAATTTGGCAGAAGAACTCTGGGCTGAAATCGAGAAAAATTATTCCAATAAAAAACGGTATTATCACACTTTAGAGCACCTTCAAAATCTTTTATTGCAACTGAACGAAATAAAAAGTGAAATTCTAAACTGGAATGCGCTTTTGTTTACCTTATTTTATCACGACATCATTTATAACGTGCTAAAATCCGACAATGAAGAAAAGAGTGCAACGCTTGCAGAAAAAAGAATGAAGAAAATTGGGGTTCCTCAACAAACAATCGAGCATTGCAAACTTCAAATTCTAGCTACCAAATCTCATCTTAAATCTACAGACAGCGACACAAATTTCTTTACAGACGCTGATCTCGCCATCCTCGGACAGCCTTGGGAAACCTATGCGAAATACATCAAAAACATAAGAAAGGAATTCTCCCTTTATCCCAGCTTGGTTTACATTCCTGGACGCCAAAAAGTATTAAAACATTTCTTGGCCATGAATAGAATTTACAAAATCGATTACTTTCATAACAAGTTTGAAAAACAGGCCAATGAGAACTTAAATCGGGAAATAGTAGAGCTATGAAACTTGAAAGATAGGATTTTTTAGATATGCAATTGCTCCTAGAGTTTCATACAATTATCATTTTTTTTACTACATAAAAAGAAAAAAAAGTCAAGAAAAATGTATGTTTGTCAAATGTTGAAATGTAAATTTAAACATTCTCCAATGCCATATACTGTATTAAAGACTGCACATCTCATTATATTAACATTTTTACTGTCATCCATTAACTCAGCTGCCCAGCAATTAGAAAACGAAGTAAAAATTGTAGGTCAAATGAAAAATGTCATGTGGAAAGGACAATTGCATGGTACTATAAGTTTGGATACCATCTCCAATAAGGAACACTTGTATGGTTTGGGTCCTGTCGAATATTTAGCCGGTGAGATTTTAATTTTAGACGGTAAATCATTCAAATCGACCGTAGTTACCGATTCAACAATGAAAGTTGAAGAAACTTTCCACATTAAAGCACCATTTTTTGGGTATGCAAACATTTCAAACTGGTCCGAATACAGATTGCCGGACAGCATTCAAACCATACAACAATTAGAACATTATCTACAAAAAATCACAATATCCGCACCTCGTCCTTTCATGTTCAAGCTCAAGGGAACTGTTCAAGAGGCAAGCATACATATCGTAAATCTTCCAAAAGGTTCAAAGGTCAGCTCTCCTGATGACGCACATAAAGGCCAAACAAACTATAAACTTCTAAATACACCATCAGAAATCCTTGGTTTCTTTTCCACTGATCATAAGACAATTTTCACACATCACGATACTTATCTACACATGCACCTAATTACTACCGATAGACAAAAAATGGGACATTTGGACGCAGTGTTATTTAAGCGAGGTACCATGACGATTTTTCTGCCAGAGCGGTAAAAAAGGAATTTACCTAAAATATAAACCGATTTTGTACGAAGGAATTAAATAAATTTTTGGAAAGAACATTCTAAAAATCATAACGACACAATCACAACAGTTTTTTTGAAATATTTTACAATACACTGCTCATATCATTTTAAAACGTGAAATTTGGCCCATAACAAAGCAAACACATTATTAAGGGTACTGACTTTAAAGGATGCCGTCGGTATTGGCTTGGGTGCCATTATTGGTGCTGGAATTTTTGTGGTCACAGGCGTCGCAGCGGGTATTTCCGGTCCGGCCTTTGTTGTCAGTCTTTTGTTGGCAGGTATAATAGCAACTTTTAATGCCTTAAGTTCGGCGCAGCTCGCGGCAATATATCCACATTCTGGCGGCACTTATGAATATGCCTATCGACTCATAAATCCTACTTGGGGATTTGCGGCAGGATGGATGTTTCTTATGAGTAAGTTGGCAGCCGGAAGTGTCGTTGCGATTGGTTTTGGAAGTTATTTTTATCAACTGGTGCCATTTGGATCACCTTTAATATTATCAGCAGCGGCTGTAATTTTATTAACTATTGCCAACTTTTTCGGAATTAAGAAAACAGGAAATCTGAATTTATTCATTGTAGGATTTACAATAATTTCTCTTTTGTACTTGACCTTCAGTGGCGCTCCCCGGATAAATGTGGATAACTTCAAACCATTTGCTCCATTCAGTCTTTCTGGGATAGCGGAAGCTACAGCACTTCTGTTTTTCGCATTTACGGGTTATGCGAGAATAGCCACCTTGGCAGAGGAGGTAAAAGATCCTGAAAAGACGATTCCCAAGGCAATTATTATTACTATTGTCACTGCGATACTTTTATATGTGGCAGTTTCTGTTGTTGCCATTGGCACCATAGGAGCCGAACAAATGGCAGGAAGCAAATCTCCTTTACAATTGGTAGCAATTTCAATGAACACCCCTGGCATTAAAGTAATCATTACGCTAGGAGCTTCCACTGCGATGCTAGGTGTGCTTTTAAGCCAGATATTGGGAATCAGCAGGATGATGTTTGCAATGGGAAGAAAAAAAGATCTGTTTCCTGTATTTGAGACAATTCATCCACGGAATAATGTGCCACATATAGGCATTTTCGTAACCGGAGCTATCATCTTGATTCTTACGTTTCTTGGGACTTTTGAATTTATATTGGCCTCCGCAGCGTTTACAATTCTACTGTATTATACAATCACAAATATTTCAGCCTTAAAACAACCCAAATCAGAACAGAGGTTCGGGCAAGTTGTTCCTAATCTGGGTTTGATTGGTTGTTTGCTCATGGCATTATTCTTGGATTTTAAAGTGATAATTTCAGGGATATTTTTACTTTTAATTGGATTTGCTTTTCGTTTTATTCTTCATCGGAGCTTGGATAAGCATTAACAGGATTGATGCCTATGAAGATCAGTTAAATCTTTGTTGGGTAGAAATATCTAATCCACCCACATTCTAACATATTTCTTTACTCGTCCAATTCACTTAAAATTAGCATAATCAAAAGTTAATTAATTATTAAAAATCGATGGCTGATACACATGGCACTTCCCATAACACCTAAAATTTGATTTTTTTCCATTAACTTTACAATTCGACCAAAAAAAATAGCCGATGGCAACATTGGTTAATGTTTAAACAGAACACCTTTCAAAGGAAAGAAATCCCAAAAGCTTTAAGATTAAATAAATATGAATTAAGTTAAACACAATAATAAATTATGGCATTAAAAGAACAATTACAAAAACTAGCAAAAGAAAAAAACTCACCTTGTGTTACCATTTCAATGCAGACACACCGGACACATCCCGATAATGCGCAAGATGGAATTTTACTAAAAAACCTTTTAAAGGAAGCGGAAGAAAGAGTAATCAATGAATTTGATAAACGTAAAGTAGCACAGCTTTTAAAACATATTGAAAGCGTAGGTAAAGATTTTAATGTAAATTACAATTTGGATAGTTTACATCTTTTTTTATCAAACGATACCAAAGAAATTGTAAAATCCTCATGGGAAACAGGAAACAGCGGGGTTCATATATCAGATAGCTTTGCAATTCGTCCACTTATAAAAAATTACACTCGCAGCGAAAGTTATTTGGTGATGGTTCTTTCCCAAAGCGGTGTTCAATTGTTTGAAGCGATTAATGATGGAATTGTTGAAGAAGTGAGAAATGATGATTTTCCATTTTCGGAAAATAGCCATTACAATACCAATTCTAATAAAGCCAGTGACCCAAAATATCTTGATGATTTAGTGAGGGAGTTTTTAAACAAAGTAGACAAAGCATTGTTAAAAGTACATAATGAAATTGAATTAAAGTGTCTAGTCATTGCTACTGAAGATAATTATAGCCGATTACAACAAGTGGCTGATAAGCCGAGTGCTTATTTAGGCTATGTCAATATTGATTATAATAATGTTGCAACACATCATATCGCAAATCAATCATGGGAATTCATGAAGGAGCAACAAAAACAACGTCGCACTGAAGCCATTGGCGAAATGGAGCAGGCGGTGTCACAAGCTAAAGTACTAACAGATTTGCAGGAAATCTATCAAGCAGCAATTGATGGACGTGGGGAGCTTTTAATCGTTCATCAGGACTTTTCGCAAGCTGTAGTCATGAAAAACGAACGCACTTTTGAGATGGTTGACGATTCATCAGCACCAGATGCTATTGACGATATCACGAGCCAAATCGCTTGGGAGGTCATATCAAAGAAAGGGAGAGTTGTATTTACTTCGCAATATGACATTAAGGATCTCGGAAAAATAGTTCTCAAAACGCGATATTAGCACGTTATTTATAATTATTTTGGCTCATTGGGGAGCAGAAAATTCTTCTATTAATTATCAGGAAGTCTTTTTTGTTCGCCAATGCCAAATTATAAATTCACTTCTTTTTATTAAAGCACTAAACCATTACAATTTAATTTTTTTAAATCAACATAAATATGTCTCAAATCATTGTTGCCCTAGTAAATGATTGTAATACATGCTTAAATCTACTATATGTCGCCCCTAAAGGGGCTTTTATTTATATCCACGGTTCTATTCTATCAAGATGACGCCCATAAAGGGGCTATTCTATATTGATTTTATAATTTTCTGGTCTACGATAATTCAATACTTCATGAGAAGTTATTATTAGATTCAAGTGCCCAATATATTTTACCAAACAAGACTGATCTCAAATCAAATACAATAAATATTTTTCAAAACCAGAACTCATAATCTTCTAAATTTTTTCATCATCAAGGATATATAAACCCTACTATTTTATCCTATTTTTCATTAATTTTAGGTGTTGAATTGTAACAATTTCACTATTTAATTGTCTGTGCTAAATAACATAATTTTAAAATGGAATAAATCATGAAAAATTTAATCACCATAACTTTGCTTTTACTGGGCGTCTTAACGGTTAACAGCCAAACGTATATTGCAAAAGAACAAGCAATTTTAGATCTTGATTTTTTCAATAAAACCTTGTTGGATGTGCATTTCAATCCTTTTTTATATGTTGAAAAGGAAACTTATGATTTAGAAGTTGAACAATTAAAATCATCAATGCAAGATTCAATAAAAATCAAAGACTTTATTAAATCGCTATACTGGCTCACGTCCTTATTGGAAGATAGCCATAGTAATCCAGGTATTTATCAGTCAAAACTGTTTAACAATGAGTACAAAAAAGAACAGTTCTTTCCATACAAAACCTTTATTTACAAGAATAAACTCTATATATCCCCCGATTCTACAATTGATTCCGGTATGTCAAAGGGGTCTGAAATTATCTCCAT
This sequence comes from Aquaticitalea sp., assembly GCA_041751535.1. GTDB lineage: Bacteria > Bacteroidota > Bacteroidia > Flavobacteriales > Flavobacteriaceae > JBPOFM01. The sequence continues at coordinate 9,482 of JBGSXJ010000133.1, read as the reverse complement.
CAATTCTGTGAAGATCGATTCTTTTTTAGTTGAAACGCAAGAGTTTATAGGTGGAATTCCAGAATATAAAAGTGAATTTACAAATAGGTTTTTGAGTCATTATCTCTTCCTTTCAGACATTACTCCACCTTTTGTCATTGAATATAAAGAACCTTCTGGTAACATTTCTAATAAGACGGTGGAAAATGGAATTACTTATATAAATGCTTTATTAAAGACAGTTCCTGGCGTATTGGAGGGAAATACGTTTAAAATTATAGATGACAAAGTGGGCTATATAGATTTTAGGAACATGAGTGGTTCTTGGCAGGATATGGTAACTTTTTTAGATTCCGCGTTTGTATCGTTCAAAGAAAAAAATATTAAGCACCTTGCTATCGATTTACGTAATAATTCTGGTGGCGATTCCATGCTGGCTGATGTACTTTTGAGTTATTTGACAGATGAAAAATATAAACTTATGGGCACCAAAAACTGGAAAGTCAGTCAGCAATATAAAGATCATTTGATTGCAAATGGAAACTCAAAACATCGATATTTAGAACATGATAATGGCAGTATATGGCAGCTAAAGGAATGTGAGCCTTCATCCAATAATTTTAAAGCAGAATCAAAATTTGATGGGAAGGTTTATTTCCTGACAGGGCCATTCACTTTTTCAAGTGGTAATATGCTAGCTGCTGGAGTGAAAAAATATAAATTGGCCGAAATTGTCGGTCAACCCACAGGGGAGAAAACAAATGATTTTGGTGAAGTTTATAGTTTTCTGTTGCCAAACAGTAAGATATATATGAATATAACCACCTCATACGATTTAGGACCTGGATGCGACGAAAGCCTATCATCATCTGTTATTCCGGATGTTTTAATCAATAATAGCTTAAGTGAACTTGTAAGTGGCGAGGATAAAACCTTGCAATATGTTTTGGACAAAGCGCACTAAATCGAATTCTAAAAACCTATATCAACAATCAAAAAAATTCAATTCCTAAACGAATGCTCCAATCAAATATCATCCAATTTTTCCTTTCTCCTATTTTTCTTAAAATATTGAATGATAGAAGGTGCGGTAAGTCCATGTAACATTATTGAGAACAGTATGATATAAGCTGCGATGGAATACAGTTCCAATTTATTTTCAAACGCATCGGTTTGTAAAAAAGCCCAAGAAAGATAAAAGACGGAGCCAACCCCTCGAATGCCCAGAAAACTTATGGCAAGTTTGTTCCTAATTGAATCTTTGATGCCCACAAGACTAATAAGACCTGCTAGAGGACGAACAATGATTACAAATAAGGCACTAAACAAAATACCTTTCCAATCAGTGACTTCCAAAATACCATTCATGATGGTGCCTCCAAAAAGTATGATCCATACCACTATCAAAAGGCGCTCAATCTCATGATTAAAATCGTGCATTTTCTTTTTATAATTGCCACTTACATTTTCAGAATATCGAAGACTCAAACCCGTAAAGAACACAGCCATAAAACCATAACCGTATAACAATTCAGATACACCATACACTGCAAAAGTTAGTGCAAGTGCCAAAAAGCCATCATATGTTTTTATATTCGCCCATTTTTTGAGATGTGTCAATAACAAACCAATCAGTCTTCCTACAATAATACCTATGGCAACCCCAATTATTATTTTCAAAATCAATTTATTCCAAAACCAGTCGCTGAAATTAAAGGCAGCATAACTTCCTGCCTGCGCTACCATTACGGCAAGATAAGTAAACGGAAACGCCATGCCATCATTTAAGCCGGCTTCTGCGGTAAGCGAAAACCGTATTTTATCTTTTAATTTGTCTTCGCGTTCTGGGTCATCCAGTTGTACGTCTGACGCAAGTACTGGGTCTGTAGGCGCTAAAACTGCTGCCAACAATAGAGAAGCAGGGAAACTTAAAGCTAAAAAGTAAATTCCAAAAAAATAAGCGGCAAGCATCGTTAAAGGCATGGTCACGGCTATCAATAATAAAGGCCGTTTCCAAGCTTTAAATGAATAATTATTTCCAATTTTCAGCCCAGCACCCATCAAAGAAATTATGACAATGGCTTCAGAAAAAATCATCATGGAATTATCACTCCACAACAAATCTTTCCAGCCAAGAGGTGTGCCCACCAGATATAACAAAATTCCTATTGGCAAAAGAATGACAGGGGAACTTACCTTTATTTTTTGCGAAATGGAAGGCAGCCAAGCCATTAAAAGCGTTGCAAAACCCAAACTGGCTAGCAAGAGGTAATGGTCTTTCATAGGATTCTTTTAAGTGTTCTATGTCTATGAAATGCATTCCTTGAAATTTACCTCAAGTCGATGCATTATTATTTATTGAAATTTCAAAGTCTTAAAAATAGATGTTTTTTTTAAATGACGTTAACTTTATTAATACTTTAGGGGTTTATGAAGGAAATGATTCCCTTTAATGAAAAATCTTCAGCATTCTACAATATTTCAACTCCTAAACTCATGAAAAGTTAAACTCAAAAATTTTACCTCAATTACTTCTTTACGATAGCAATACAGTCCAAAATTTTTGTATATAAAATAATAATTATCCCTAATTTTATCATTCACTTAAACCAACATCATGAAAAGTAAAATCGTAATCGCAATCGTAGTCTCTATAATATTCTTTGTTGTCCTCTATTACGTATTTAAGTTTGTGCTAATAACATCAGTTATTGTCGCACTGGCAATAATCATTTTACCCATTCTATATTTCAGTTTCAAGGGAAAAAGCTAGGGCAAGAACATTCAGAGAGCATCAAATCTACAAATCATCAACACCAATTGTTAATTACTTTAGCAATAAGGGGTTTTATGTTTTATACTGAAATGTTATATTAGCCAACTCGCTAACCCTTCAAACAATTTATGATTCAAGAAACCGATTATACCGAAGATAATATACGCTCGCTCGATTGGAAAGAGCACATCCGTATGCGTCCCGGAATGTATATCGGTAAATTGGGCGACGGCTCTTCTCCAGACGACGGCATCTACATATTGCTTAAGGAAGTTCTTGACAACTCCATTGACGAATATGTCATGGGTGCTGGCAAAACCATCGAAGTCTCCATACAGGGCAATAAAGTCATCGTGCGTGATTTCGGTCGTGGCATTCCCTTGGGAAAAGTCGTGGACGTGGTGTCTAAAATGAATACTGGAGGTAAGTACGATTCCAAAGCTTTTAAAAAATCCGTAGGGCTAAATGGAGTAGGTACCAAAGCAGTCAATGCATTGTCCAACTATTTCCGTGTGGAATCTAACCGCGATGGAAAGTCGGCTTCCGCAGAATTCTCTCAAGGAAACCTTACAGATCAGGAATTGCTCGACGATACCACACGCCGTAAAGGCACCAAAGTGTCTTTCGTTCCGGATGAAGCCATTTTTAAGAATTATAAATATAGGAATGAGTATGTTGAAAAAATGCTCAAAAACTATGTGTATCTCAATACTGGCCTCACCATCATGTTCAATGGTGAAAAATTTTACAGTGAGAATGGCCTGAAAGATTTATTACAGGAAAATATAACAGATGCTGATATGGCATATCCCATCATTCACCTTAAGGGTGATGATATAGAAGTGGCCATTACTCACAGCAAAACACAATATAGTGAAGAGTACCATTCTTTTGTGAATGGTCAAAACACCACACAAGGAGGCACACATCTCTTGGCATTCAGGGAGGCTTTCGTAAAGACCATCAGGGAATTCTACGGGAAAAACTACGAGGCTGCCGACATTCGTAAATCCATCGTTTCTGCCGTGTCCATAAAAGTAATGGAACCCATTTTTGAAAGTCAAACCAAAACCAAATTAGGTTCTACAGACATGGGAGGAAAACTTCCAACGGTTCGAACCTATATCAATGACTTTCTAAAAACACAGCTCGATAATTATTTGCACAAAAACCCTGAAACTGCCGAACGCATTCAGCGGAAGATCATGCAAGCAGAGCACGAGCGAAAGGAATTATCGGGAATCCGAAAACTGGCTAAAGACCGTGCAAAAAAAGCAAGTCTTCACAATAAGAAACTGCGCGATTGCCGAGTTCATTTTGGCGATACCAAACATGCTCGCAATTTGGAATCCACCTTATTCATCACAGAGGGAGATTCGGCTTCCGGAAGTATTACGAAATCCCGTGATGTCAACACGCAAGCGGTGTTCAGTCTCCGTGGAAAACCACTCAATTCCTACGGAATGAGTAAAAAAATTGTATATGAAAACGAAGAGTTCAACCTCTTACAGGCGGCTCTAAATATCGAGGAAACCATTGAAGATTTACGCTATAACAACATTGTTATCGCGACAGATGCCGACGTTGACGGTATGCATATTCGCTTATTGTTGATTACCTTTTTCCTCCAGTTCTTCCCCGAACTCATTAAAGAAGGACATTTGTACATACTCCAGACACCATTGTTTAGGGTGCGAAATAAAAAGGAAACCATCTATTGTTATTCCGAACAGGAACGCCGAGATGCCATTGAAAAGCTAAAGCCAAAACCAGAAATCACCCGATTCAAAGGACTTGGTGAAATTTCACCAGATGAATTTGTCAATTTCATTGGTGAAAACATTCGCCTCGATCCAGTGATGTTAGACAGGGAAATGTCCATCGAAAACCTGTTGGAATTCTATATGGGCAAAAACACACCAGATAGGCAGGAATTCATCATTAATAACCTTAAAGTAGAACTAGACATCATAGAGGAAGTCCATGAGAACTAATAATTCTAAAGTAAAAAACGTCATCGTATCCGTATATTTTGTACTTATTGTGATGGCAATACTAGCATCCGTCATTTTCAGTGCTTTTAAACATCTTACACCTAATCCCTTATTTAGCTTTATGCTGATTATTCTAGGATTTGTCGTATTGTTTTTGTTGGTGCATCGCGCAGCTAAATATTTTGAATATGATAGTGATGGTGTTAAGGTTGTCATCATTAACAGAGGATTATTGTTGTCAGATTATTTCAACTATCGGGAGAAAATATTCGAATTTGATAAACACCGATTGATTGCTTTTAAATTCAACAATTTTATCATCAGTAAAACACTGGATATTTATGTATTGGATCGTCATGGAGCCAAAAAAAAAGAAACCTTCAACGTTACCTTGGTACCTAAAAAGAAACGAAAATACATCAGACAATCCTTAAGCAAAATGGTAAAGGCCAATGTCAACTAACCAAATCCTTTAATGAGCATAGATAACGAAGACCTAAATAGCGATAGCGAGCAACCTCAAGAGCCTTTGAACAACGAAACCATTAAAAGGGTTTCGGGAATGTTTGAAGATTGGTTCTTGGACTACGCCTCCTATGTGATTTTGGAGCGTGCTGTCCCTGCCATTGAAGACGGTTTTAAACCTGTGCAACGCCGCATCATGCAGTCCATGAAAGATTTGGATGATGGCCGATACAACAAAGTAGCCAATATTGTAGGTCATACCATGCAGTACCATCCTCACGGAGATGCCAGTATTGGAGATGCAATGGTGCAGATCGGTCAGAAGGATTTGCTTATAGACATGCAGGGAAACTGGGGAAACATCCTCACGGGAGACAGTGCTGCAGCGTCCAGATATATTGAAGCACGCCTATCAAAATTCGCATTGGATGTTGTTTTCAATCCAAAAATAACCGAATGGCAAAGTTCCTACGATGGTCGACGCAAAGAACCTGTCAACCTTCCGGTCATGTTTCCTTTGTTATTGGCGCAAGGAGGCGAAGGGATTGCAGTAGGTCTATCAACCAAAATTTTGCCACATAATTTTTTTGAGCTCATAGATGCGTCCATAAAACATTTAAAAGGAAAGAAGTTTACCCTGTTTCCCGATTTTCCCACAGCAGGCATTGCCGATTGCAGCGATTATAGAGATGGACTTCGCGGAGGAAAGGTGCGTGTAAGGGCAAAAATCAATCAACTAGATAAAAGCACTCTTAATATCAGTGAAATTCCTTTCGGAACCACCACAACGACCTTGATTGACTCCATTTTAAAAGCGAATGACAAAGGAAAAATCAAGATAAAAAAGATAGAGGACAACACTGCTGCCGAAGTAGAAATCCTGGTGCATTTGCCCGCAGGAATCTCGCCCGATAAAACCATCGATGCCTTGTATGCCTTTACCAATTGCGAGAATTCCATTTCGCCTTTGGGTTGTGTTATTGAGGATAACAAACCTTTATTCATTGGTGTCACTGAAATGCTTCAACGATCAACAAATCACACCGTTGAATTATTAAAGGAGAACCTGGAGTTAAAACTCGATGAGTTCGAAGAACAATGGCATTTTGCATCTTTGGAACGCATCTTTATCGAGAACCGTATATATCGAGATATCGAAGAAGAAGAAACTTGGGAAGGTGTCATCGCGGCGATTGACAAAGGTTTAAAACCACATATCAAACATTTAAAACGTGCCATTACCCAAGAAGATATTGAGCGCCTAACGGAAATACGAATCAAACGGATTTCAAAGTTTGACATTGATAAAGCACAGCAAAAAATTGATGCTCTCGAAGAACAGATTGCTCAAGTAAAACATCACTTAAACCACCTAACGGACTATGCCATTGCCTATTTCACACGATTAAAGAATGATTATGGCAAAGGTCGCGAACGTCTCACAGAACTGCGTATGTTTGATGATGTCGATGCCACCAAGGTGATTATTCGCAACACCAAATTGTTTGTCAATAGGGAGGAAGGCTTCGTCGGAACATCCCTCAAAAAAGACGAATATGTGTGTGATTGCAGCGATATCGACGACATTATTGTATTTACCAATGATGGGAAGATGATGATCAGCAAAGTGGATGATAAAAAGTTCGTTGGAAAAGGCATCATCCATGTGGCGGTATTTAAGAAAAAAGACAAGCGAACCATTTACAACATGATTTATAGGGATGGAAGTAAAGGCCCTGCATATGTTAAGCGCTTTGCTGTGACCGGCACAACTAGGGACAAGGAATATGATATGACCAATGCCACCAAAGGATCGACTGTACTCTATTTTTCCGCCAATCCGAATGGGGAAGCTGAAGTCGTTACCATTTATTTGCGTCAGGTGGGAAGCATCAAGAAATTGAAATGGGATCTGGACTTTTCAGAAATCCTTATCAAAGGGCGAAATACAAAAGGAAACCAGGTGACCAAGCACGCCATTAAGAAAATTGAACTTAAGGAGCATGGCATTTCAACATTAAAACCACGTAAGATTTGGTTTGATGATACCGTTCAGCGATTGAATGTCGATGACCGTGGCGAATTGATTGGCGATTTCAGGGGTGAAGACCGTTTGTTGATCATCACACAAGCCGGAAACATCAAAACTATTCTCCCAGAACTTACCACACGTTTTGATGACGACATGATCGTTCTTGAGAAATGGATTCCAAAGAAACCTATTTCAGCTTTGTATTATGATGGCGAAAAGGAACGCTATTACGTCAAACGATTCCTGATAGAGAATGAAAACAAGGAAGAAGCCTTTATCACAGAACATCCAAATTCACAACTCGAAATCGTTTCCACAGATTGGCGACCAATTGCAGAGGTTATTTTCAACAAACCTAGAGGCAAAGAGCAACGCGACAATTTAGAACTCAACTTTGAGGAATTCATTACAGTGAAAGGCATCAAGGCACTTGGCAATCAATTCACCACCGACAAAATTAAACAGGTTAGTTTATTGGAATCACTTCCTTATGATGAACCAGAAGAAGTGCACGCAGAAGAAATTGAAGTCATCGATCAAGAAGAAGTTAATACCGAGACTTCCAATGAGGAACCTAAAGATATCATCAATAACATTCCACCACTTGAAATCACCAACCTGAACAACACCGATGACGATTCTGATGACGACACTTTTCTAGATGAAAAAGGACAAATCAAATTGTTTTAATCAATCTTCTTTTTAGGTTTGTTAAGCTTAAAGTTCAAGAACTCCACAAACAACGAGAACGCGATCGCGAAGTACAAATAACCCTTCGGAATTGCTCCAACTGCATTGCCAAAGAACTCGGTTTCAGTAAGATGCGCTGCTTCTGTGATCAGCATAAAACCAATCAATATCAAAAATGCCAAACCGAGCAACTGTATACTCGGATGTAAATCGATAAACTTCCGAATAGGGTTAGCGAATACAATCATTACTACAATAGAGATAACAACTGCAATAATCATCAACATCAATGTGTAATTGTGGTTAGGGTGCAAACCATTGGTCATTCCCACAGCTGTGAGAATGGAGTCAATAGAAAATATAAAATCGATTAATATTATTTGTACAATCGCTTGAGAGAGCGATTTTATCTTTTTGCTTTTTACTTCCCCTTCATCATGACCTGGTGATTCAACCTTTTCACGGATTTCGGACGTACTCTTATAGATTAAGAACAAACCTCCAAGCAATAGGATGATCCCTTGCCAACTAATCGATGTATGCAACCAGCTACTTTCAAAAATGTAAAAAGGTTCTCGCAAACTGACTAAAAATGACACAAAAAACAACAATATGATTCGTTGTACCATTGCCAATACCAAACCAATGTTTGTAGCTTTAGCTCTTTGGTGCTCGGGCAATTTATTGGCCGCAATGGAGATAAAAACAATATTATCAATCCCTAAAATTATTTCTAGAAAAGTCAGTGTTAAAAGCGCAAAAATGGCTTCACTGGTCAATAAGAAGTCTAACATATTACTTTATTTTTTTTGCAATGCCTTTTTCGACACGCTTTTTTGAGCTTGTAGGTTGCACGGCTAAACTATATTCAAATTCATAAGCATCATCAGTGGTACTCAAAATTTTCATGTGTATTGCCTTTTCTTCAGCTTTGCTTTTAGGATTGACTTTGGTTTGAATGAACTCACAATCATTGATCCAACGAATGGAAGCGGAATCTATTTTGTTTTCGTAATAATCAATGTTGTATTCATCAGTGCGAGTGAACGTTCCTGTTTTTTCAACTCCATCAATTTCGTAAGTAAAAGAGAAGGTGCCGGTTTTAAAATCGGTACAATTACGTTCCTTGTTATAGCAACTGGTAAAAACAATTAAAACGAATAGGGCAAGGACAATTTTCATAAGACTTAAGTGAAGGACAAAATTAGCAAAAGAACTGCTCATAATGACTCTGCTTCAAAAAAAATTTCCAAATTGCGGAGAATCGCTTATATGAAAAAAAATAAATTGAAGTTAGGACTGCTCAAAATTTTTAAAAGTACCGTCCTTATAAAAAATCACGATTCGCTCAATGGATTTATCATTGAAAGTTGAAGCGTTCTCCACAGGCAAAATTTTGGTTTCTGGATTACTTACCATTTGTGCCTTTTTATCGTTGGATAATTCATTTGAAGTTGGAGTGGAAGGAAATGATCCTTTTCCATTGAGAAGCCAGTACAATTCCACTTCTGGATAAACAGAAAGAATTTTCAGGACAAAATCCAAA
>JBGSXJ010000132.1:0-12403 GCA_041751535.1 Aquaticitalea sp. | reverse complement strand
GGTGAGTTCTATAAAAACGTTAATGCCTAATACCACAACAATCAAAGCAATTGCAACGGTAATGACATAGGGGAGTGTAACGTTGTATTGGTGGAACTGCTTTACCAATACCGCTCTTATATTTTGTATAAACGATTTAACCGCTTGTTTCATGGTAAGGGGATAATGTTATTTTAACCGCTAAAGATAAGGTCATTTTCTAAATAATACCAGAGCATCTGTTTTTTTAGTATGGATAAGATGGGTCGCTTTAAAATAAATGAATTGGATTCTTTTGAGGATATGGTGTTGTAGCAAGGTATTATATGGGTCTTTTTTAAACAAGACTCACGAGTATTTTCATTAGATATTGCCCAATATGGGACAGCCAAAAATCTAAATAAAAACCAAACATTTAGATTTCAGCGGTTTTTTTAAAGGAAAATCTGAAGTAACCTATTGGAAGTCATGCTATATACGCTTTTCTACTAGCTTAATACTTCTTTCCAGTTGCCAGATTCTGCAAATTCTTTGATAATTCGGTTTCGTTTTTCGAGCAATGCTGTCAGATATGTTTTTAAGAATAGCTTATCCGCCAATCGGCCCAAAAGCCCTAAAGGTGAATGGTATTCAAAAATATCCGTCATCAACGTCCCGTCGTCTAGGTCGGCGAAATGATGTTCGTGTTTGAATTTTTTGAAAGCTCCGCTCACCATTTCGTCCGCAAAATAATGTGGCCGGTCAAACTCTGTGATTTTCGAAGTCAGTTTTTGATAAATTCCAAAATGTTTTGCTCTCCACGTGACGCTTTCATTAAGTCCTATTAGGCCACTTGTTTTTCCAGCAACGACCTTTTCATTTGTGTGTTCGGTTGATATTTTATGCAAGTCAACACTTCGAGAAAGGTCGAAAACTATTTCTATATTGGCTTTAATTTCAGTGTGAAGTTCGATTATTGGCATTTTGATTTTTTCGTACTTTTTCCAATAGTTTTATATGTCCATTTCTACCATTTCCGTTCGCGCTCCAAATCTGATTGGTAATATACTTGTTCCTATTCCTTTTGGAACATACATTTTGGGTTCAGATTCCTTATACCAACCTTTCAAATATCTTCCACTGCTTTGAGGTTTAAAAAGAACAATTCCTAAAAATGTGATTTGTCCTCCATGAGTTTGACCAGAAAGGACTAAATCAATATTCACAGTCCCTTTTTGTTTAGCAATTATATCTCTATGTTCAGGACAATGCGATAAGACAATATTGGTTTCAGTTTCTTTTAAATTCTCTATAGCTTTTCCAAAACCAGCATTTCCGCCAACATAATCATCAATTCCGATTATAGATATTTCACGATTTTTTATTGAAATAGTTCTATTCTCGTTGATCAATAACTCACAATTATTTGTAGAATAAATGCTTTTGAGTTTATCCAGATTTACATTTCTCCAGTATTCCCAATAAATAGTTGATTTTGTACAAAAATAGTTGCCACAAACATACCGTTCTAATTATTTATAAATTCTAAATAATAATTTTTAAGAGACTGATATACTGCGGTTAACACAATAAAAATGAGAATAATCGTTCCTGAAATCGAATGCAAAAATCTCATGTTTTACAGTATTGTAAAAGATAAAGCAAATACTTGGTTTGGATGTGTATTAGCTATCAACAAACGGTTCGCAGTAAACTATGAAATAAATCAAATAGGTTAACATATTAATCCCTCACACAACGGACACTATTCCCAGACCTCTTCGATGCGAAGTTCCTAACTACATTGGTACTTTGGTAATATATGCCACGATACCAGGCGTCTAAGTTATCGAACTCTGATGCAGTCCACCAGGTACCGTATTCGTCAACTATGTTGAAAAGTCCATTGTGTGCACGATAGCCACCCGGAAGGGCTGAAAAGCCACTCGTTCCAAATTCACTATTGTTCTCCAAATTGCCATCAATCCATAAAAAAGCAGAGCCAGCAAGTTTGCTTCCTTCGTTGGTGCCGCGATAATTTAATTCATTGGCCATTGCTTGGCTCATGCCCAGCTCCATTTCAAGTATTTTCCACTCTTCATCGCTGGGAACGTGCCAACCATCGGGACAGAGCATACCAGTACTCACGGCTTGCCAGTTGTACAGGGCACCGAAAGTCTGTGCATATTGAGCTTCATCATGACCATACCAGCTGAAAGCACTGGTGGTATTATTTTCCCAGGCGGTATTATCCGTGACCAAGTCTATGGAAGTACCATTTTTGTATTTGGTAGTTTTGAGGTTTTCAGCCATCCATTCCTGATCGCCTATTATAACGGTAGTATATACATTTCCATCGATATCTGTTAATGGTACAATTTCAATATTTTGATCGTCATCTTTACACCCACTGAAAAATAAAAGTGTACTTGTTAGAGCAATTACTAAAATTTTTGAAAGATTCTTTTGTAGTTTCATAATTTGAGGTTTAGAATTTTGTTTGGATAATTCTTCATAACGGGTCACAAGGAACGTCAACGTTTTTTTGAATTTATTTCTAAAACATTATCGAATGTCCATCTTGATATTTATACATTATTATTTACTTTTTCCTTAAACTGCCATTTCGAAGTCAGTTGGTTGGGTTTGAATCCATTTTCAAGTCAAATATATGATTGTTTAAACCAATATTTAATTTCTGACTTTTCCAATTGCTAATTTAAGTGGGTCCGAGAATGTCCCTGTTCTTTAATTACGTCAATTATTCATACAATCTCTTGCACGATTTGTTTATTATGACGACATGAAGTTATTAACATCATAAATGTAAGAAATTTATATTTTAAAAAAAAATATTTATTTAATTAAGGGTGACGAATGCAAAAAATAAGTGCTGCCAACTTTTGGTGCCACCATGACCCAGTATAAGCGAATTCTCCGTAAGTACTTTTAGAAGAAAATTGGCATCCACATGATGGTTTAAGATGGCAATGATGGTTTTAAAATTTATGTAGTAATTAGATGTTTCCTAAAAAACGCAATTGTCCGCGTCCAAGCCAATTCGGCGGCAGCCTTATCATATCTCGGTGTGGTAGTGTTATGGAACCCATGATTGACTCCAGGATAAAAATGTGCTGTATAATCCACGTTATTGGCTTTTAAGACCGCTTCATAAGCAGGCCAACCTTCATTGACACGTGTGTCGAGTTCGGCAAATTGCAAGAGTAAAGGTGTTGTAATGTTGGCAGCTTCTTCATGGGTCGGTTGCCCACCATAAAATGGGACTGCGGCTTTGAGTTCTGGTAATCTAACAGCCATCATGTTGGAGATCCAACCACCAAAACAAAACCCAACCACGCCAACAGAACCGTTGCAGTTCTCATGATTTTTAAGGTAATGGTATGCGGCGATAAAGTCCTCAAGCATGTCATTGCGGTCGCGTTGTTTTTGTAGTTCGCGGCCAGCATCGTCATTTCCTGGATAGCCACCCAAAGGCGTGAGCGCATCAGGAGCTAAACTGATAAAACCATCAAGAGCTGCTTGTCGTCCTACATCTTCAATATAGGGATTAAGCCCTCTATTTTCGTGTACGACAATAATTCCGGGAAGTTTTCCTTCCGCATCTTTAGGTTTGGATAGCAATCCTTTGATGCTGCCTCCGCCTTTTGGCGAATCATACGTTATATAACCGGAGTTGAGGCGAGGATCATTTTGTTTTACCAATAAGGTATCGAGGTAATTGGGTGACATAAAGCTCAATAGAGAGCTGACCGTGAGTCCACCAATGGCATACAGGGACAGTTTTTCTACGAATTGGCGTCGGTCAATCTTATTATGTGCATAATCGTCATAAAGGTCAAATACCTCTTTGCTGATGTCTTCTTTCTTAACTGGTTTCATAGCGTTATTTTTTTTGCTCAACAAGTTAGGCAATTAAAACAACGCATCCAACAGCTTATTTTTTAAACATAAAGTAATCCGCTAACACTAAAAAAGATGAATGCGATGATGTGATTTGTGTGAAAGGGTTCTGTCTTAAAAACCACAAGCTGAAATATGGCAAAAACAGCCAATGTGATGACTTCCTGAATCACTTTTAACTGAATTAGTGTGAACGGTCCGTCATTGCCCTTAATACCAATCTTATTGGCAGGTACTTGAAACATATATTCGAACAATGCAATTCCCCAACTGATGAGAATGATGGCTATAAGTCCTAACTTATTGAACCATTTACACTCCGCGAACTTTAATTGTTTATATCAAGCGATGGTCATGAAAACATTACTTAAAATCAACAGACCGATGGTGAGAGCTACTTTCATTAGCGAAATAAGCGTCAATTAAGTAAAGGTGTAATGAGTGCCAAGGCTTCGACTTCATCTTCCTTGTTCACAAAAATTTCGATGTTGCCAAAGAGCCTTGCATAAGAAGAATCAGATTTGTCCACTTCAAAAAATGCGATGTTGTTTTCGGCCAGTGCATTTCTGATTCCCATGGCCTTAACTTGAGATGTTCCTGAAAATACTTTTTTTCTATTTGTGTCCATATGTATCTTTTTAGAGTTTTATTAAAATATTTTGTCCATTAAGTTTTGAATACTTTGCTGGTTGGCCCTTATAAGTTCAGCCCGTGCATTACGGATGTCTGTTGGGTTTTTGTCTTGCGAAAGTTTGAACTTGCCTTCCCAATGTGTGATTGTGATTTCAAAGCCTTTGATATAATTGATGAGGCTGTGCATCCGTGGGTTGTCCATGGTAAGCCGGTATTTATGGTCCGGAGCTTCCAGAAACTCGGTCATGGTCACAATGGACTGTTTCAATTTTTCGGAATCTTCAATGGCTGTCACGGTGCCTTTGAGGTGTACATTGATATAGTTCCAAGTGGGCAATTGTTTGGTGGAATAGATGCTGGGAGATATATAACACTGTGGGCCCGAAAAAAGGATTGTGACCTTGTTGCCGTCTTTGAGCAATTCGGCCTGCGGGTTATGAATATCCAAATGACCAACGAGTTTTCCTTCAGTATAGATAAGCGGCAGATGTGTTATGAGGGGTTCATCACCTTTTACCGAAATGAGCGTTGCCAACGGATAGGTTTTGATAACCTCGATCATGTGGTCTTTAGTGTCGTCTTGATGCTGTTTTGGTGGATACAAGGGATTTCGATTTTTTGATTTTTGATTTTTGATTTTTGTTTGTTGAATTTTGATGCGCGATTTTGATTTTTGAATTTTGAATTCTGCGTAATATTCAACAATTGGTTTGATAATGTGACAATTATTTTACTGAAAAAAGTGTTGAGAAAAGAGCATCCATTATGCTCCAAATTGTTTTAAATGATAGTCCAGGTGCTTGTATTGCATTTGTCCCCATTGTGATGTTGTAAAATGCCCAAAGGCAGGATGTTTTGGCCAATGGAGGTTCGTGGCTTTATTTCCAAACTCTTGGATTTCCATGATGAGCTGTTGTTTTTCGGAATCAAAGGAATCGGTATCTGTTACCAAAAACTCTTTCACGGTAGGTATGTTCTGTTTCCATGGGTCGTCATTGTACATTTTTGACTTATATAGTTTCAAGATCAATCTTATAAAGGCATTTGGTTTGTCGAGTCCAAGTTTGCTGTTGGCAACTTGCAACGGACCCTGACAATGCTTGAGCATTTGCGTCACATTCATACTTCCCCAATGTGGTTTTGATTGATCCGAAAGGGTATCAATTCGTCTTAAAACCTCCTCATGAGTTTGATTATCAAATAAAGTTTGCATACTATTGCTATGAATTAATTTGGTTCTGAAATTTACAAATTTTATAGTTATCTTATGTCAGAAAAAATGCCCTCTTTTTCAATTAAGAATTGGTCAGAAAATGATAGACCTCGCGAAAAGTTGCTCCATAAGGGCAAAGATGCCTTAAGTGATGCAGAATTAGTTGCTATTTTGATTGGTTCAGGAAGCCGCGCTGAAAGTGCTGTAGAGTTGTGCAAGCGCATTCTATCAAGCACAGGTAATAATCTCAATGCCCTGGGAAAACTTTCCATCAATCAATTGATGACATTTAAAGGCATAGGGGAAGCAAAGGCTATTACCATTGTAGCGGCTTTAGAACTAGGTCGTCGACGTAGGGGAGAAGAGGCTTTGCACCAAAAGAAAATTGAATCGAGCCAGTCTGTGTTTGAATTGATGCAACCCATTATTGGTGAATTGCCACATGAAGAGTTCTGGATAGTGTACATGAACAATTCCAATAAAGTGATTCACAAAAACCAGTTGAGCAAGGGAGGCATCACAGGCACTTTGGTAGATGTGCGCTTGGTTATGAAGACCGCTATTGAAGTAGGTGCCACAGGACTTATCTTGGCCCACAACCATCCGTCAGGAACCCTAAAGCCCAGCGAGGCCGATAAACAAATTACCAAAAAACTAAAAACAGCAGCCGAGAGTCTAGACGTCAAAGTATTGGATCATCTCATAGTCACCGAAAAAGCCTATTTTAGTTTTGCGGATGAAGGTTTGATTTGATAACCAAAAATAAAGGGCGCAACAAAAAAAAACAGAAGATTGAATAACGAACCATGTTATTAGTATATACCCATAGAGTTACTCCACGCTTAAGCTACGTCTTTAAGCATATTTGCACGCGCATTTTAGGAATCCCAGTATCTTTTACCACCATTATTGAGGAATTCATTGCCCATGAAAGCCTTAAAATGTCCTATACAAAACAACCCTTGGGCAATGAGTTTTTTATTCGCAGCCACGAGCTCCTTTTCGAACAAGGTCTATCTGATTTGGATATTCATGTTCATGATTGGGAACATACCAAATGTTTTTTCCCAACCAATGAAAAGAGCAATTTACCCTATGATATATTTGCGGCCTCCTTTTATTTGTTGAGCCGCTATGAAGAATATTTACCTCATGTAAAGGATGATTTTGGTCGGTACGTAGGGACAGAAAGCCTTGCCTATAGGCATGAATTTTTGCACCAACCGGTTGTGGATATTTGGGCTTATCTCTTTAGGGATGCGCTAAAAGTGGCATTTGAAGTCTATGAGTTTAAAGAACGAACTTATAGTGTGCAGCCGATTATTGATGTTCCGATGGCTTATTATTATAAAGACAAGGGACTTTTAAGGACTTTAGGAAGCACCATAAAAGATTTATATCGTTTGAGGTTAAGGCATTTTTATAAACGCTATTTGGTCATGGCAGGTTTTCAACGAGACCCTTATGATACCTTTAAGTGGATCATAACCAAGCAAAAGCAACATCACACAAAGTTTAATGTCTTCTTTTTGATTGGTGAATATTCCACCTATGACAAAAATATCAATATCAATAAGAAACACTTTATGTCGCTCATTAAATGGGTAGCTGATTACTGTAAGGTTGGGCTGAAATTATCTTATTTTGCCCTTGAAGATCCCAAAATCATCAAAGCTGAAAAGCAAAAGATGGAATCCGTCATTAATTACGAAGTGGAGATGTCCCGTAATTCATTTTCCAAACTCAACATTCCTGATTCCTATCGGAATTTAATTGATCTTGAAATAAAACGAGACTTTTCTATGGGATACATCAATTTGTTGGGCTTTAGAGCAGGCACTTGTACGCCTTTTCAGTTTTATGATCTTGATTATGAAGTGCAAACCCCTTTACAAGTCAATACCTTTCACATGTTTGACAGTGCCTTGTTAAAAAAAGCATCTCTGTTAGATAAAAAGGAAGAGATGGAGCGACTCATTTTGGAGGTCAAGAAAGTAAATGGAATGTTCACGCCTGTATTTCACAACCATTCATTTAGTAATGAAGATCGCTGGAAAGGCTATAGAGAATTGTTTTCAATTGTATTAGACTCGACCGATGAAAATTAAGAATATCCAACATGTATTTTTTGATCTCGACCATACCTTATGGGACTTTGATAAAAATTCGGCCTTGACCTTCGATAAGATATTTAAGATCAACAAGGTGAATCTCGACATCATTCGATTTTTGAGTATTTATGAGCCTGTCAATCTCAATTATTGGCGATTGTACCGCAATGCTGAAATCGATAAAGACAAGTTGCGTTACGGTCGTTTAAAAGACACTTTTGATGCTATGAATTATTCGGTCGAAGATACTTTGATTCATATATTATCTGAAGATTACATTTCACATTTAACAACTTTCAATCACTTGTTTGAGGATACAATAGAGGTACTCAATTATTTACATAACAATTATCAATTGCACATCATCACAAACGGTTTTGAAGAGGTTCAGTACAAAAAAATGACCGTTTCCAATATTGCACATTATTTTAAGACAGTGACCAACGCTGAAAATTCGGGAGTTAAAAAACCAAACCCCATTATTTTCGATTATGCCTTAAAGTTGGCGAATGCCAAACCCGAACACAGTGTCATGATCGGCGACAACTATGAGGCCGATATCCTTGGTGCGCTCGAAGTTGGATATGACGCTATTTTTTTTAACTACCGAAATGAGGAAAGCGAGTTACACATCAAACAAATTAATCATTTATCACAATTAAAATTGTATCTTTAATACTTTATTGACCCTAACGACGTTATGATTGCGTAACCAAACAAAATGGCAAGTAGAAAATTCCTCTTATTTATTATCCTCATCGGAATTTTTATGTCCCTGACCTCCTGTGTAAAGGATTCAGAGGTAAGTTCGTCCGAAACCCGATTGGCCTCACCAATGTTAGAATCTAACCTCATTATTTCCACACTCGATGTTTCCAACTTTATCAATGAAGAAGAGCGCAGGGAAGTAATGATACTTACAGATACACTGAATTTCGAACGTATAGAACCCGATTTTTTAGCTGGCCAACTCGTTAAAACCCAACTTAATTTTAAACTCATCAATAGCCTGGACAGGGCTTTTAAAGTGGATTTTGAATTTCTTAACGAAGCTAATGACATAAAGCATTCCTTGCAAGTACCTGTATCTTCTGGATCTATTGATACACCAATTACAGTGGAAGCAAATGTCATCATCAAAGAGCCAGAATTGACGACCTTTAAGGAAGCTACAAAATTAGTTTATAAAATTACACTTCCGTCGAGTGATACTGCGCTAACGGCCGATACGCAAGGTAAAATTTCGCTGATATCCAAAGCAACTCATTTTTTTCAGATGTAACATTTATAATTTAAGGCAATTTCAAAATTGTTTTAAAGGACAAAGTGTATCTTTACACTTACGAATATTTCAAATTTTGAATTGTTATGAACAAAGCATTTTATATTTTCTCCTTTTTCATGCTTTCTTATTTAAGCGCCTTTGCACAAAGCAGTATTAACGATTATAAATACATCATTGTCCCGACGCAATTTGAATTTTTAAGTGAGCGCGATCAATATCAAATCAATTCACTTACCAAGTTTTTGTTCAATAAATACGGCTATACCGCTTTTTTACAAGATGAAGAGCTGCCTCAAGATTTAAGGAACAATCGATGCTTGGCATTAACGGCACAGGTCATGAAATTAAATGCCTTTTTAAAAACAAAAATGCAAATAGATCTTAAGGATTGTAATGGCAATGTGATACAATCCTCAAGCATTGGTGAAACTAGGGAAAAAGAATTTGCCAAGGCATACAACTTGGCAGTTAGGGATGCATTTAAAACGTTTCAAAATGCCAATTACTCTTACCAACCCAATGAAAACATCGTGTCAAAAGCAGCGCCAACCATTGCTAAAGTCGAAACAGAAGATCTAACAGAGATTGCCCGTTTAAAGCAGGAAATAAAAACCTTAAAAGAGGAGCAGGTTGATGTCGTTGAGGTCGCAAAACCTTCAGTACAAGTACAAATGACCGAGCAAAAGAAGACGGTTGTTTCGCCTGTAGACATAGTGGAAGATCATAAAATCATTTCTGGACTTCTTTATGCACAACCAATTGAAAATGGTTTTCAGATTGTGGATACCACTCCAAAAAAGGTCATGGTTTTACAAAATTCTGGGGTAAAGGATGTGTTTACCGTGGAAGGAACAAAAGCGATCGTCTACAAAAAAGGCGATGTGTGGATGTATTCAGAAAGCGGTGAGATTCTAAAAGGTGAACCCATCAATATTAAATTCTAAAGGATCTAATATCCATATTTATCTTTCCATCGCTCCCTTAAAAACTCACGTTGAGAAAGTTCGCGTGCATTCTTCCCCGGATTGTAGAGTGTTGTCTTACGAATCTCTTCCGGCAAAAATTCGTGCGGTACAAAGCTGTTTTCATAATTATGTGCATACTGATAGTTATCGCCATAACCGAGTTCTTTCATCAGTTTAGTTGGTGCATTTCTAATGGAGAGCGGCACCGATAGATCACCTGTTTCCTTAACCAGTTGCATGGCTTTATTAATGGCTTCGTAAGAAGCATTGCTTTTTGGGGAAGTCGCCAAATAGATGGCGCATTGGCTTAAAATAATCCGCGATTCGGGGTTCCCAATCACTGCAACCGCTTGAAACGTGCTATTGGCAATCACCAAGGCTGTTGGGTTGGCATTGCCAATATCTTCACTTGCGAGAATGAGTAGGCGTCTTGCAATAAATTTCACATCCTCACCACCTTCGATCATCCTGGCCAAATAATAGACGGCTGCATTTGGGTCACTTCCACGGATGGATTTAATAAACGCTGAAATAATATCGTAATGCTGATCGCCAGTTTTGTCATATCTCACGGTATTGCTCTGTACGCGTTCCAAAACGGAATCATTGGTAATAACAATTGTTTCATCAGAGCCATAACTAGTGACAATCAATTCAAAGATATTGAGCAATTTTCGAGCGTCACCACCAGATAGTTGCATCAAAGCTTCCGTTTCCCTCAAGTCGATATCCATTTTAGAAAGGATGTCATCTTCATCAACGGCGCGTTTCAGAAGCAGTTGCAAATCGTTCTTTTCAAAAGAATTCAGTACATATATCTGACAACGAGACAGAAGTGCAGAGATCACCTCAAAACTCGGGTTCTCCGTAGTGGCACCAATGAGTGTCACCCAGCCTTTTTCAACCGCCTGCAATAAAGAATCTTGCTGCGATTTACTGAACCGATGAATTTCGTCGATAAATAAGATCGGGTTTTTTGTCGTGAATAAACCACCGCTTTGTTTTGCTTTTTCGATGACATCGCGTATATCCTTTACACCACTGTTTATGGCACTCAAGGCATAAAACGGACGGTTGGATTCATTGGCAATAATATTGGCAAGCGTGGTTTTGCCCGTTCCTGGAGGTCCCCAAAAAATCATCGACGGAACAAGGCCTTGTTTGATGTGCTGTGTCAACACACCTTTATCGCCAACCAAATGCGTCTGGCTCAAATAATCTTTGAGGTGTTTTGGTCGTAAGCGTTCTGCCAAAGGTTCATTCATACAGTAAAATTACATTAATTCCCATTAAACAGGAATCTCTTTTTAAAAATTTTGGGCATGTCTTTTTGTTTTAGAAAACAAAAAGCCGCGCTTTCGCTACTCAATCTTTTATGCTTCAACAAGCATAAAAGGATTTCAAACAAATAGCTCAATCGCTCATGCAAATGCTGACAATATTTCATATAACAAATAAATGGTCAGTAATTTGACAGGAATATCTTAAATTTAAACATGGACGATCAGCAACAATTTAAATACTCCACAAGCGTTATTGCCTATCCTATTGGTTTTGTCTTGCTGATTTGGACCGTGTTCTGGGCACAAGTGCGTTTTTTTCCTCAAATAAAGAATTTTGGTATTTACCCCAACACACTCGAAGGACTGCGCGGTATTGTATTAAGTCCGTTTATCCATGGCGATATTGAGCATATTTACCATAATTCTATACCATTATTTGTATTGAGCATGGCCTTGCTATATTTCTATCGGCCAATTGCATGGAAGGTTTTATTGTACGGGATTTTAGTTTCTGGTCTGATCACTTGGTTGATTGGCAGGCCTGCAAATCATATTGGTGCCAGCGGTTTGATCTATGTATTGGTCAGTTTTATTTTCTTTAAAGGAGTTTTTGCCAAGCATTACCGGTTGATAGCCTTATCGTTGATGGTCATTTTTCTATACGGTAGCATGATTTGGTATGTGTTTCCCGTTAAAGACGGCATGTCTTGGGAAGGCCATTTAGGGGGATTGATTACTGGAATGCTGTTTTCGGTAATTTTTAGAAAAACCATTGCCAAACCAGAAACCTATATTTGGCAGCAACCCGATTATAAGGAAGACGACGATCCGTTTTTAAAGCATTTTGATGCCAATGGTAATTTTATCGAACATATAGAACCTGAAAATGAAATTGAAATTGAACATGAAATCGAAGAAGGGAAACAAGAAGTACAAAGAATTCATTATCAATTCAAAAAATCTGAAGATAAGGAAGTATAATATTTTTTGGCTAGAACCGGATTAAACTTCAAAAGTCTCATCAACCTACCCTT
>JBGSXJ010000131.1:0-16458 GCA_041751535.1 Aquaticitalea sp. | reverse complement strand
GCGGAAACTCACCAAAATCCAAATCATCAATAATGAACGCGGAATAATTCGGATTTAAATCGGGTTGGAAATCCTCTGTCTGATTGGTGATATTTTGCGTATAATTGGTTTGGAAATTGTTTAAAGTTCTCCAATTGGTTTCCGTCCCTATAATAACGAAAGCATTCAAATTTAACGCATTGATTTCATCGTAAATCAACTTAAAGTTATTGGTCGGCTGATACAATATAACCAATTGATAATCATTTAATTTAGATAAATATTCATTTGGGGTTAAAATGGATGCTTGACGTTGCTCATTACTTTCAATCGACTTTTTTAATGCTCCCAAATCTGGATGCAATATATCGGAAACAATGGCCACATTAGTCTTTTGGTCAATCACTTCAACAGCAAAATTTTTGATATTGTTAACTACGTTTTTTTCATTTTCAATAGGGACGATTTCAGCCTTATAACTATTGACGCCAACTCTATTCGCCGCTAGAGCAAGATTTATGACTTGTGATGTGTTGGTTGTACTGAAATTGATATTTTGTGAAAATACGGTTGCGGTGCCTGATGTAATCTTCAGTTGTGTTTGAACATTAGAATTTCCGGTGTAAACCGCGATAATTTCTATTGGAAATTGATTTTTTAAATACGCGTATTTATTGACATTCAATTGTTGAATTTTTAAATCTAAATACTGCACAGTATCTCCAAGAATAACTGGAAAAATAGGCTGCTTATAACGATTTGTAGAAAATTCATAATCATTGCCATAGGTTTGATTGCCATCGGTAATTAAAAGTGTTGGAGAAGTTGTAGTGCCATAAACTTGCTGTAATTGATCGAACAACAACGCGGGATTGGATTGTTTTTCTGTAAACGACACAGAATCGGATGCTTGCACCTCTTTTCCGAAGGTGTAGAATTCCAAGTTGAAACGGTCATTAAGTTGCTTGTTGGATTTTAAATCACTAATCAGTTCCCTGGTCTTGCCATCCTGTTTTAAATACGCAACCGATTCCGAATTATCAATGGCAATAACCAAATTTGGCTTTTCATCAAAATAGGTGACTTTATCAAATTTAGGATTGATCAACAATAATAGAACAGAAAAAATAGTGACAAATCTCAAAAAGGCCAACAGAAGATACACTTTGGTACGCTGTTTCGACTTATATAAATACTGAAAAAGCGCTAATGATAGCGCTATGATTCCAGCTAATATGATGTAGAGAATTGTTTCTGTATTCATTCAAATAATTTAGCACACTTAACTTGATTCCTGTTTTATGACAAATGCAATTAAGTCAACATGCCACCATCCACATTCAATGTTTGGCCAGTGACATAGGCGCTCAAATCACTTGCAAGAAAGACACAAGCATTGGCAATATCTTCAGGAGTTCCTCCCCGTTTTAATGGAATGGCGTCTCTCCATCCTTTTACTGTATTTTCATCGAGCTTAGCAGTCATTTCAGTTTCTATAAACCCAGGAGCGATGACATTGCTTCTGATGTTTCGGGAACCCAACTCTAAAGCTACCGATTTGGAGAAGCCAATAATCCCAGCTTTGGAAGCCGCATAATTGGTTTGTCCTGCATTGCCTTTGACTCCAACAACAGAACTCATGTTGATGATAGAGCCGTTACGCTGCTTTAACATTGGTCTCATCACTGCTTTAGTCATATTGAAAACCGATTTTAAATTGACTTCAATCACCGAATCAAAATCTTCTTCTGCCATTCGCATGAGAAGATTATCTTTTGTGATTCCTGCATTGTTGACCAAAATATCAATACTGCCAAATTCAGCCAAAACATCTTCAGCCAATTGTTGGGCTTCCTTAAAATCGGCAGCGTTGCTTTGATATCCTTTTGCTTTAATACCTAGGGCGTTCAGTTCTTTTTCCAAAGCGTTGGCTGATTCTACAGAAGAGCTAAAGGTAAAGGCTACATTTGCGCCATGTTGGGCAAAAATTTGAGCAATGCCCTTTCCAATACCTCGCGAAGCTCCGGTAATAATTGCTGTTTTTCCTTCTAATAATTTCATGAATAAATAATAAGATTAGTTGATAGTCAAATATAGCGATTACAAATTATACGAAATAACAAACCTCACAAAATTATGACGATTTTATGAGGTTAATCTGTGTGTCTGAAAAAATAAAACGCTACTATTTTATATATAAATAAAGCATTTCATCTGTAAAATCATTTCATGAAAATACAGGCCTTCTTATCCCATAATGTTGTAGCCACCATCAACATGCCGTATTTCACCAGTGATGCGACCGTTGGGTCTAAAAAGGTGAAGAACTTCATTGGCAAGATCGTCTGGTGTAGCATTACCCAACGGACTTAACGTGTTTGCCGTGTCAAAATCCGATTGATTTAAAGTTGCCGTGCCAGCCTTACTTCCCATGTATGGCGAAAAACGAATGACATTTGCACGGGTTCCATTTCTGCGGCCCAATTCGTCCGCCAATTCAATAGTTATACGCTCCAACGCAGCTTTGGCTACACTCATATTTCTATACGGATGGAACGTGACTTTGGCAGCAGCAATGTAACTTAACGAGCAAATTGAAGAATTAGGTTGCATCAAATTGTATTTATATAAATAACTTGTGATCCTGATCAATGAATACGCAGATACATCCATGGTATCACAAAATTCATCTTTAGTCACATCCAATAAAGGCTTAACTACCTTCTGACGAATGGTTTTATCCATTGCGATGGCATGCAAAAATCCATCAACTTTAATGTTTTTTTCCTTTAATTTTTTGGCGAAGGCATCGACACTTTCTTCGATTGTGACGTCTAATATTTCGGTAAGGACATCACCCAATTCTTGTTTTACTGAATTTTCAAAATCGGAATAATTGCTGTTCAAAAACTGTTTTGCCTTGTCTGACAAATCATGATGAAATTCACTCACACCCAAACCAGTACAAATAACATTTCCACCGTTTTCAATGATTTTTTTTGCAACGAACATCGCCAACGAATTTTTGTCTGCGATTCCTGTAATTATGAATGTTTTATTTGATAACATATGCTATTGACTATTAATTTAATTACCATCTATATAAAGCCGTTCCCCAAGTCCAGCCTGCTCCCACAGCGGCAAAAAGAAGAATATCCCCTTTTTTGAATTCATTATTTTTATGTGTTTCATCCAAAATAATCGGAACCGTTCCGCCAGAGGTATTGGCATATCTATCCATATTTGTTTTTACTTTTTCAAACGGGAGATTCACTTGTTCGGCAATTTCCTGAAGAATTCTGATACTAGGTTGATGCGGCAACATAAATGCGACATCATCAATGGTGAAATTGTTTCTGTCGAGTATTTCCATAATGTTTTTTGGAACTACTTTGGTTGCTGTATCATAAACCGCCTTGCCATTCATTTGAAAATAATGTTCCTTGTTTGTTACCGTATCGATGGAAGCTGGCTTGGCAGAACCACCTGCAGGAATGGTAAAATGCTCCTTGCCTTTGCCATCAGAATGCAAAGCAAAATCAATGAACCCTTTATCTTCGTCTGTGGCAGATAATACCATTGCTCCGGCTCCATCACCAAAGAAAACGGCATCCCGTCTTTCCCAATCGATAATGGTTGAGAAGGTATCCGCACCAATAACCAACACATTTTTGTACATTCCTGTTTTGACAAATTGAACTGCAGTAGCCATGGTAAACAAAGCGCCAGAACATACCGCAGAAATATCAAAAGCTACGGCATTAACGGCGTTTAACTTATCCTGAACAAAACAGGCACAAGATGGAGAAGGTCTATCTGGAGTTGTGGTTGCTACAATTATCAAATCGATATCTGCAACCGTTAAATTGGCATCTTCAATAGCTATCAAGCCTGCTTTATAAGCCAGGTCGCTCGTAGCTTCATCAATTGAAATGCGACGCTCCCTAATTCCTAATTTTGAATATATCCATTCATCTGAAGACCCAATTGATTCGAAAAATTCGTTTTTAACTATATTGTCAGGAGCATAAGAACCTGTTCCTTTTATAAAAACATTCGTCATTTATCTAAATTTTTGGCAATTTGAATTAATATTTTTAAATATAAGTACGATTGATATAATATCTACATATTATTATCATATTCTTAATTTTAAGGGGTTTAAATACGATTAGTTTAAAATTATAAAAAAAACCGATACAAATTGAATGCATCGGTTTTTCTAATTTTATGACTAAATAGTTTATCCTAAAACTTCTTTTACTTTCTTACCAATTTCGGCAGGAGAATCAACTACGTGAATTCCACATTCGCGCATGATTTTCTTTTTGGCCTGTGCTGTATCGTCGCTTCCGCCAACTATTGCACCAGCATGTCCCATGGTACGTCCTGCAGGCGCAGTTTCACCGGCTATAAATCCAATGATAGGTTTTTTACTGCCACTTTCCTTATACCAATATGCTGCATCTGCTTCCAATTGACCTCCAATTTCACCAATCATTACAACCGCTTCGGTTTCTGGGTCGTTGATCAATAACTCAACTGCTTCTTTGGTAGTCGTTCCAATGATTGGGTCTCCACCAATTCCTATTGCAGTTGTGATTCCCAATCCTTGTTTCACCACTTGATCTGCTGCTTCATAAGTTAAGGTGCCGGATTTGGATACAATCCCAACTTTTCCTTTTTTGAAAACAAATCCAGGCATGATACCTACTTTTGCTTCACCAGGCGTAATGACTCCAGGGCAGTTCGGGCCTATCAAGCGACATTCTTTATCTTTTATGTAATCAGCTACTTTAATCATATCTCCAACCGGAATTCCTTCCGTGATGGTGATTATGATTTTAATGCCTGCGTCTGCAGCTTCCATTATGGCATCAGCAGCAAATGCTGGTGGTACAAAAATAATGGTTGTATCTGCTCCTACTTTATCAACCGCTTCTTTTACAGTATTGAATACTGGTTTGTCCAAGTGAGTTTGTCCACCTTTTCCTGGTGTCACGCCTCCAACTACATTGGTGCCATATTCGATCATTTGGGTTGCGTGGAAAGTTCCTTCGCTACCTGTAAATCCTTGTACTATTATTTTTGAATTTTTGTTGACTAAAACGCTCATTTATTTTATAGATTTTAATTTTTTTAGACCTTGCAAAAGTAACCTATTCACGACGATCTTTAAAGTGTATTTAAATTTTTATTTGTGAGAATGTTTTAAGGCTTGCAGGATTTTCATCTGCCATTTGACTTATTTCATAACCTTTAAAGAGTTTCCCGTCTTTCACTTCCCATATGGAAATAAAGTGTGCCAGGGGTTCTTCTTCATCCATTTTTTCAATCGGCACCACATAAATAGTATAACGCGATGTCACCATAGTATCATCAACCAGTAAATGGCTTAATTTATAACGAAATGAAACATAGGATCTCTGCACGTCCTCCAACATATTCTTTATATCATTGTAATGTAGGGTCGTAAAGCCTTTACTGCTGTTCCAATGCAGTTCGCAGTCTTTATGGAACATAGTGATTGCCTCTTTATTTTGAGCCAAATCCAAATCATAAAACTGCTTGATTGTTTCTTTAGCTGTCATTATAGGTTTTTTAGTTTTTCAATAAGTTCAGGGATTTTTTTAATATAGGCCATTTCCTTATATTTTTCCCGTGCTTCCACTGCAGGCGATCCAAAATAAGTTACATTCTCATCGGTAGAGTGTCCTAAACCAGATTGTGCGTAAATAACTGTTCCTTTGGCAATGGTTATTCCACTTTTAACACCTACTTGACCCCAAATGGTTACTTCATCTTCAACCACTACACATCCCGCAATTCCAGTTTGTGACGCAATCAAGCATTTTTTTCCAATGACCGTATCATGCCCTATTTGGATCTGGTTGTCTAATTTTGATCCTTCTCCAATAGTGGTATCTCCTGTGACACCTCGGTCTATTGTGCACAATGCTCCAATATCGACATGATCTTTAATGACCACGCACCCACCGGAAATTAATTGGTCAAATCCTTCTGGACGCTTTTTATAGTAAAAAGCACTTGCACCTAACACTGTTCCTGCGTGAATTGTTACATTATTTCCAATAACGGTATCATCATAAATGCTGACATTTGAATGAATCAGGCAATTATCTCCGATGGTGACATTATTACCTATAAAACAATTGGGTTGAATTATAGTGTTCTTACCGATTTTGGCGGAAGCTGCTATGGAAACATTTGATGAGCTGAATGGTTTGAAGTGCAACGTGAGTTTATTAAAATCCCTGAAAGGATCATCACTTATCAATAGCGCCTTGCCTTCTGGGCATTGCACTTCTTTATTGATCAAAACAATGGTCGCTGCAGATTGCAAAGCCTTATTGTAGTATTTTGGATGATCTACAAATACAATATCGCCAGGCTCAACGACATGAATTTCGTTCATTCCCAATACAGGAAAATCATCAGGACCTACAAAAGTAGTATCGATGATTTCTGCTATCTGTTTTAAGCTATGTGGTTTAGGGAATTTCAACTGAAGCTATTCTTTAATACGTTCCTTATAGGTGCCTTTTTCCGTTTCGATTTTTATTTTGTCACCTTCATTGATAAATAAAGGTACATTCACCTCGGCTCCTGTTTCAACGGTTGCAGGTTTTGTGGCATTGGTTGCCGTATTTCCTTTTATTCCAGGTTCTGTTGCTGTTACTTCCAATATTACAGTCGCTGGCATCTCTACTGACAGCGGCATGTTGTCTTCTGTATTAATTAGGATGGTGACAATTTCGCCTTCTTTCATTAAATCAGGTCTGTCCAATGCTGCTTCCGATAATCGAATTTGAGTGTAATCTTCAGTATTCATAAAATGATAGAATTCGCCATCATTGTATAAAAATTGAAATTTATGGGTTTCTACCCTCACATCTTCGATTTTGTGACCTGCAGAAAATGTATTGTCCAAAACTTTTCCGTTAGTAACGCTTTTCATTTTAGTTCTTACGAATGCTGGACCTTTGCCTGGTTTAACATGCAAAAATTCGATTATTTTATAAATATCATGATTGTATCTAATGCATAATCCGTTTCTGATATCTGATGTACTTGCCATTGGTGTTTGTCGTTAAATTGTAAATATTAAGTTACTGTTTTAGTTAGATTTGAAATAGCCTTTCATGATGCCACGATGGGAATTTTTAATGAATTGAAGAATCTCGTCGCGTTCAGGTGTTGCTTCCATTTCCGCTTCAATGATTTCGGATGCTTGGGAGTTGTTATAATTTTTCTGATAGAGAATACGATAAATATCTTGAACCTCCTTTATTTTACTTGCCGAAAATCCCCTACGTCTCAATCCCACGGAATTGATACCGACATAAGACAAAGGCTCGCGTGCTGCCTTCACAAATGGTGGGACGTCCTTACGAACCAAAGAACCTCCAGTTACAAATGCATGATTGCCAATGGAGCAAAATTGATGTACTGCTGTCATACCAGCCAATACCACATAATCGCCAACAGTAATATGGCCAGCGAGAGTGCTATTATTAGAAAAAATACAATTATTACCCACAATACAGTCGTGTGCAATATGGCAATAGGCCATAATCAAGCAGTTATTGCCAATCACCGTTTTCATTCGATCGGTGGTACCTCGATTGATAGTTACACACTCACGTATGGTAACGTTATCGCCAATTTCAGTTGTGGTATCCTCATCGTTGTATTTTAAATCTTGAGGTACGGCAGAAATTACCGAACCAGGAAAAATATTGCAATTTTTCCCAATTCGAGCGCCTTCCATAATGGTGACGTTGCTTCCTATCCAAGTGCCTTCTCCTATAACGACATTACTGTAAATGGTTGTAAAAGGCTCAATCACTACATTTTTTGCGATTTTTGCTCCGGGATGGACGTATGCTAAAGGTTGGTTCATTATAGTTTATTTTACTTTTGAAATTTGTGCCATCAATTCTGCTTCACAACAGAGCTTCCCATTAGCAAAGGCATAACCTTGCATGTGGCAAATGCCGCGTCGAATAGGTGTAATCAAATCACATTTAAAAATCAAGGTATCGCCAGGAACAACTTTTTGCTTAAACTTGACTTTATCGATTTTCATAAAGAATGTTAGATAATTTTCGGGGTCTGGTACGGTACTTAATACAAGAATGCCTCCTGTTTGTGCCATTGCTTCAACAATTAGAACACCGGGCATTACAGGAGCTCCAGGAAAATGACCCGTAAAGAACGGCTCGTTCATGGTTACATTTTTCATTCCAATAACTCCAGATTCTGTGAGTTCAAATATTTTGTCAATTAATAAAAATGGCGGTCTGTGTGGCAGCATATTCATGATTTGATTGACGTCCATCAAAGGTTCTTGATTCAAATCGACAATTGGCACATTGCTGCGGCGTTCATTTTTAATGAGCTTGGACATTTTTTTGGCGAATTGTGTATTGACAAAATGCCCAGGCTTGTTGGCTATGACTTTTCCTTTTAAACGAATTCCTATTAAGGATAAGTCACCAATGACATCAAGTAGTTTGTGTCGCGCCGCTTCATTGGGATAATGTAAGGTTAAATTATCGAGAATTCCATTGGGTTTTATGGCAATGGTATCCTTTTTAAATGCCACTTTCAATTTTTCCATTGTTTCTTTCGACAATGCCTTATCAACATAAACGATAGCGTTGTTTAAATCGCCTCCTTTAATTAAACCTTTTTCAAGAAGCATTTCTATTTCATGCAAAAAACTAAAGGTTCTTGCATTTGAAATTTCGTTCTTAAAATCTGAAATGTGATTTAAAGTGGCATTCTGTGTACCCAATACCTTGGTTCCAAAATCGACCATGGTAGTGACTTGATATTCTTTAGCTGGCATGATGACGATTTCGCTGCCTGATTCTTCATCCATAAAAGAAACAACTTCTGTGACTTCATATTCTTCCCTCAATTCACATTGCTCTTCAATACCTGCCTTTTGCAAGGCTTCCACAAAGAATTTAGACGAACCATCCATTATTGGTGGTTCTGATGCGTCAAGTTCTATAATGGCATTGTCGATATCCATACCAATCAAAGCGGCCAAAACATGCTCTGAAGTTTGAATAATTACCTTGTTTTTTTCTAAACAAGTGCCTCGTTGTGTGTTGGTAACATATATTACATCTGCTTCGACAACTGGTGTACCTTCTAAATCAATTCGCTTAAAGGCTAATCCAAAATTTGGCGGAGCAGGTTTAAAAGTTAAAGTAACATTCTTGCCTGTATGCAAGCCAACACCTGTTAAGGACACATCAGTATTGATGGTCTTTTGCTTTACATCTGTTTTAACTATTGCCATTTACTTTTTTTTCTAGATCATTGATCGTTTTAACAATCTTTGGTAGGTTTTTAAAATATACATATGATTTATTCCAATCTCCGTATCCGAATGATGGAGACCCTTGTAAAATTTCGTTGTCGTTAACATTTCTGCCAACTCCAGATTGTGCTTGGACTTTAACATTGTTGCCGATGGTAATGTGGCCGGCAATGCCGACTTGACCACCAATTTGGCAATTTTTTCCAATTTTGGTGGAGCCTGCAATCCCTGTTTGTGCAGCGATTACTGTATTTTCGCCTATCTCCACATTATGCGCAATTTGAATTTGGTTATCAAGTTTCACACCTTTTCTTATAATGGTAGAACCTAATGTTGCTCTATCAATCGTTGTCCCGGCGCCAACATCAACAAAATCTTCTAGAATAACGTTACCCGTTTGCGGTACTTTGGAGTATTCACCTTGTTCATTCGGCACAAAGCCAAATCCGTCAGCACCAATAATCACCCCGGAGTTTATCACACAGTCGGCACCAATAACACAATCTGAATATATTCTTACACCCGAAAAGAGAACAGTATTTTCATCTATCGAAACATTGTCACCAACATAGCAGTTGGGAAATATTTTTACATTTTCGCCTATTTTCACATTATCGCCTATATAGGTAAATGCCCCTACATAAATATTCTCTCCATATCTAGCAGAATCCGAAATAAAGGAAGGTTGTTCCACCCCGCTTTTATTCATCTTTATCTGATTATAATACTCCAGTAGTTTAGAAAAGGATTTGTAGGCATCATCCACTTTAATCAACGTGGTGGAAAGTCCATCTTCAGCTTCAAAACTCTTATTTACAATGGTAATGGATGCCTTTGTAGAATAAATGAATGACTTGTATTTAGGATTCGCCAAAAAGGTGAGAGACCCCTCGGTTCCTTCTTCAATTTTGGATAATTTGGAAACTTCAACATCCGGATTTCCGACAATGTCGCCTTCCAAAATTCCGGCTATTTGTGTTGCTGTAAACTTCATCAAAGGCAAAAATAGAAAAAATGTACCATATAATGTTGATTGTTGGGTTTAATCTGTCTAAACCCTAATGGCGAAGCGTCATCTAAACATTTCCTTTGGGATAGCAGATATAATATTTTGTTACTGTTTTTGAAAGTGCCTTTAAATTTAATTGATCTGACGCTTTTACAATATCTTCAATTTTCCCTGATTTGTGGAGTATATTGATGTGCTGCGCATCATGCTGATAGGCTTGGTTGGAAATTTCGCCAGTAAATACAAAATAGTTGGCCTCTTCTTCAGAAATCTGATATTTCGCCATCAGTTTTTGGATATGTTTCTGCTTTTCTTCAGATTTTATCTTTCTTTTCTTTAATTTTATTTTCAATAAATCCCTGTTGATAATCATGTCTGATAGATTTTTCAACACAAAATCATCGCCATGCTGCCATTCTTTCATTGCAGAAATAATATCATAGTCGTCCAGTTTAGAAAAAACTTCGAGGGTGTCATTATTGAAATTATCCAGAGTAATCTCATGTTTCAAAAAATAACTCAATGCGCTGCTCGCTTTTAATTCCAGACCTTTATTGGTCAGAACTTTGGCACGTTGCAGCATTCGCATTAATAATTGCTCCGCAACCAAACTCGTTTTGTGAAGATAGACTGACCAATACATCAGGCGTCTTGCAACCAAAAATTTCTCGACACTGTAAATACCTTTTTCTTCAATTACCAATTCATTATCAACAACATTCAGCATGGTAATGATGCGCTCGCTGTTGATGTTTCCTTCGGCGACACCAGTATAAAAACTATCGCGTTTAAGATAATCAGTGCGGTCCATGTCTAACTGACTCGAAATTAGTTGGCACATAAATTTTCTTGGATACTCACATTTGAAGATTTGGATGGCGAGCGTTAAACTTCCGTTAAATTCCAAATTCAGTTTTTCCATAAAACGCAGGGAAATTGCTTCATGTGAAACGCCATTGACGATACTATTTTCCATGGCATGACTGAACGGGCCATGACCGATATCGTGCAATAAAATAGCAATATACAAAGCATTCTCCTCGTCATCAGAAATTACAACTCCCTTAAAACGAAGCACATCGACGGTTTTTTGCATTAAGTGCATGCAACCAAGCGCATGATGAAAGCGGGTGTGATGTGCCCCAGGATAAACGAGATATGACATCCCCATTTGTGAAATTCGTCGTAATCTTTGAAAGTATCGATGTTCTATCAATTCAAAAATCAATGCATTCGGAATGGTAATAAATCCGTAAATTGGGTCGTTAAATATCTTGAGTTTGTTGAACATTATTTTATATCTTATATAGATCTCGATTGCGCTCGACCAACAATTTTTAATATCATTAAACAAATATACATGAACACTATAAATATTCTTTGGGTAGACGACGAAATTGATTTGTTGAAGCCACATATTATCTTTTTGGAACAAAAGCAGTACAAGGTCACTACTTGTAAAAGTGGTACTGAAGCGCTAGAAATCATCGATGACACCAACTTTGATATTGTTTTCCTAGACGAAAACATGCCTGGTCTTACTGGTCTTGAAACTTTAAGTGAAATTAAGGAAAAGCGTGCCAATCTCCCTGTCATCATGATTACCAAGAGTGAAGAAGAATATATTATGGAAGAGGCCATTGGCAATAAAATTGCCGATTACCTCATTAAACCCGTAAATCCGAATCAAATTTTGTTGAGTCTGAAAAAAAACCTAGATCATTCAAGGTTAATTTCAGAAAAGACGACCTCAAATTATCAGCAGGAATTCCGAAAAATCGCAATGGATCTATCGATGGTCAACAGTTGGGAAGAATGGGTCGATTTATATCAGAAATTGATTTATTGGGAATTGCAGCTGGAAGACATTGAAGATGTTGGCATGACCGAAATTTTAGAATCCCAAAAAAATGAAGCCAATCTTCAATTTGGAAAATTTATTGAGAAAGTGTATCCTGATTGGTTTGACAAAAATGCGGATGCCCCAACCATGTCTCACACCTTGTTTAAGGATAAAATAGTGCCAGAGTTAAAAGACAAACAGCCTACCTTGCTCGTGGTTATTGACAATTTGCGATACGATCAGTGGAAGGCCTTCGAGCCTTTTGTGAACAATTATTATAAGAAGTCATCAGAAATATCCTTTTTCAGCATTTTGCCCACTGCAACTCAATATGCACGAAATGCGATTTTTTCTGGACTGATGCCAAGCGAGATGGAAAAACAATATCCTCAATATTGGAAAAATGACACAGACGAAGGAGGAAAAAATTTGCATGAAGAAGATTTTTTGCAGACACAACTAAAACGTCTCGGACTTCAAAATTTGAAAACCGAATATCATAAAATCACCAATGTGAAATCTGGAAAGAAATTGGTTGAGAATTTTAAATCCTTAAAGAATAACGACCTTACCGTGATTGTCTACAACTTCGTAGATATGCTTTCACATTCTAAAACTGAAATGGATGTCGTGAAAGAACTGGCATCCAACGACAAATCTTATAGGTCGTTAACGGTAAGTTGGTTTAAAAACTCGCCGCTGTTGGAAATGATACAACAAGCACAGCAACTCGGTTTTAAACTCATTCTTACAACAGACCATGGCACAATTAACGTAAAAAATCCGTCCAAAGTGATTGGAGATAGGGATACGAGTTTAAATCTACGGTACAAGACTGGTCGTAGCCTTTCGTATGAAGAAAAGGACGTATTAGTGGCTAAAGATCCAAAAACAATACATTTACCTTCCATTACTATGAGCAGTTCGTTTATCTTTGCCAAAGGTGATTTATTTTTAGCCTATCCTAATAACTTCAACCATTATGTCGGTTACTACCGTAACACCTACCAACACGGTGGCGTTTCATTGGAAGAAATGATCATCCCATTTGTAGTATTAAATCCAAAATAATCCTTGAAACGCAAAAATATCCGTTGAAATACATATTTTTTTAGTTTTTTTAAAATTTTATTCCTATCATTGTATCGAGAAATAATTTTATTTGAGACAACCGATGGAAATTCGTTATCAAATTAATGATATAGAACACGTTGCAGAACAGGTATTACGTGAATTGACGTCAAGAACCATTTTGCTAAAAGGTGACATGGGAGTTGGCAAAACCACGTTCGTTAAATCTTTCGTAAAAGTTTTAGGAAGTTTGGATACTGTTAGCAGTCCGACATTTTCGATTGTGAATACCTACGAATTGGAAGATGGGGTACTATATCATTTTGATCTGTATCGAATAAAAGATGAAGAGGAGGCATTGCAATTTGGAATTGAAGATTATCTGTCTTCCAACCATTGGATTGTGATGGAATGGCCAGAAAATGTATCAAATTTGCTACAGGAAAATGCCGATGTTATCGAAATTTTCATGAATGAAGACCATTCCAGAACCCTGAAGTTGAATAAAAATACTAACATAACTAAAAAATATGGCACAAAACTGCAAAATCTGACTTGATCAGCAACATCCCACTATCAGTGGCTTTGCGAGGCGATTTACGGAAAAACCGTAATGTTTAAGGGGTAATTTCATTGAATTTTAACATTTACTTATAATATTTAAAAGTAATGTAGAAAGTATCTTTGAATTATAATTAATTAATTAAATCCCTTGAATTATGAAAACAAGTAAAAAGTACATTATCGCAATCGCTTTGTTCGGTGGAATGTTATTTGCAGCTACTGCTACAAATTTAATTGACCTAAATGAGCAAGGTACAACATCTATTGAAAAATCAAGAATCATCGTTCCAGGACAAGGGCAGAACTAAAACTATTCTCCTCGGAGTTTTGATTGGAGTTATAATTGCATTAACTCCTTATTATTTTACCATTTATGAAAGTGTTCCAGACACGCAAGTTTGGAGCACTTCTTGGTTTACATATGAAAGCAAATATTACACTAGTTTGTATATTTTAGCGTGGACCCTTACAAATAAATTAGTTCCTCTATTATTATTATTTATTTGGTTTTTTACCTGCCGTCACTGGTGGTATCACTCATTACTTGTCCCAATTGCAATGTATTTTTACCAAATAATCATCATTATGAATGATGACTTAAAATTCGCGGATTCAAATCAGTTTTTATATTTGTTACCAGTTATGGCTATAGTCATACCTTCCATTTATTTAATTAGAGCAAGGATGTTTAATAAACTTAATGATGCAGATAAATCATTTGAAGAATTAGAACAGGAATTCATGATTAAACCAACCTCTTTTTGGGATAAGGTTAGGCAGTATTTTTAATTTTTAAATTCCCATCTATCCAATTACATAGTTATTTGTAATTTGAGTTGCTAATTACAAACTCAATGGTAAACAATTATCTCTGTTAACTAAAGTGCAATTGATTCCACAGGAAAAATTATTGGCGACTGTCATAAAATAACATTCATTGAAAATACACTATCTCTTTATTCAGCGGAAATCTCCTTAAGTGAAAGAATCATGTGTTTTGGGAGATAATGGTTTTGAAGAAACTTGAAAGTGTCAAAATGAATGTTTTTCCCATTATCAACAAGTCCTATAGTTTCCCATCCCAATTTATTAGGTGTAATAAAATCTTTTTTATAATTATCAGCTATATAATAATATTTACCCGACCCAAAATTTTCTTCAAAAATCAAATAATTGTTCTGATGCGGCTTTTCGGTTCCTAGATCTTCAGAAATAACTAATAAATCCACAATATCATTAAGTCCAAGCGCCTTTACTTTATTACGCTGTGTCAGTGATCTACCATCGGTTAGAATACCGATTTTACCTTGTTTTTCCTTTATTGCCATCATAAGTTGCAATGCACCGTCAAATAAAGAAATATCTGGTATATGCTCTCGATAGGTTTGTATTAGCGCTTCTTTTGGCGTTCCATACGTTTCTGAAATAAAGTTAAAAACATCATTGCCCGATCTGTAAAGAGACATTAATCTGGTATATAGTAGTTTCCAATTATTAAGATCTACGGTCTTGGCTATTTCACAATATGCGGATTTGAGATAATCAAGTTCGTTATATATCGTATCGTCTAGATCAAAGACCACAATAGTTTTGTTATCAATCTTTATATCCATGGACCAAAATTTCGTCGTCGTATCGAATCATTAGCAAATCAGTTTCCCAACAATCAAAACTCTCATCTATCTTTTCACCTAACAGGTACTCTTCAATAATCCATTTAGGAAAGTTGGCCCCTGCAAGGTAAGAGAGCGGATAGCCTCCACCAAATCTTGGGTTTATTTCAATACCGTAAATACTATTATCAGTTTTGTGTTTAAAAAATTGAGCAGTTAAGCATCCTACCGCTCCTTCAATATATCCTAAATGTTGACGTATAAATGGAACCAATTCATTGTGTTGAGTTACCCCTTTATTCACCTCACCGTCTCTAACCTCTATGCGTTTTCTTGGCACCACACATTTTAAAATATGTGATTTGTCGTAGTATAAATCACAAGTGAATTCTTCATAATCCATTGGATCCAAATATTCTAAAAACATCAGTTTCTCATTGCTAAAATGGATATCTCTTAAGCTTTCCTTATTTTTTATGATATAAGTATCTACACTCCTACTGCCATCATATGGTTTAAGAAACATTGGGAGTTTGAAGTTATCTCTACTGTATTCCAATGCAACCCGGATACCATTGGCTTTAAAATAGTCATGGATGTCCCTCTTGTCTCTGCATACATTAATAAATTCAAAGGAAGACACTACAGGCTGTATTCCGTTTTCCGTGAGCAGATGTCTGTTTTGGGCAAGATCGGCAAGCCCAGTATCAATGGTTGGGAGTATTAAACCTATATTCAGCTTTTTGCATTGTTCAATTAAAGAAGAAATATAATTTGGACTATCAAATCGTGGAACCTTAAAATAACCATCAGCAATTTGACAGGCAGCAGAAAGTGATGGCTCTGCATCTGCAGCAAAAACTTTTCCATCAGGAAACAACTTTTTTAGTTCCTTCTGAAACGCTTTTATTAAAGAAACTCGCCTACCTGCAGAAGTTATCAGAATATTCATCTAACGAAGGTATAAAAAATTCTAAAAACTTTAAAGAAGGGGTTAATTAACGATTTGTTATTAAAAATG
>JBGSXJ010000130.1:0-10659 GCA_041751535.1 Aquaticitalea sp. | reverse complement strand
TTTCCCCAATAATTCTGCCTCCATGCACTTCGTGTTTGACAAATATCGATCGCCAGCAATACAAATAATCCTGTTTTGCGCCAATGCACTGTTGATTTCAAAGATATGCGACATATCATCTTTTACAATGATAAAATGCATCTCATCTTTTTTTAGATACTGATTGAGATATTCCTTGATATGTTGATGATCTTGATCTGTAATGACAATGCTGATAGATTCGGATGTCAGTTTCTCCTTAAAAAAATATTGCGCCAATTCAAAATTACCAATGTGTGCACTAATTAAAATACCTCCTTTTTTGATTGCCAAGACCTCATGGATGAATTCCTCGCCATCAAATTCGTAGGTGTAGTTGCTCCGCAAACCTGAAGAAATCGCAATTTTGTCCACCAATGATTGTCCGAAAACATAATAGGTTTTATAGATGCTCACAGCAGTTTTAAGCCGCGAATAGTTCAATCGCTTTCGAAAATAAAAGCGCAAACCACGGACGTTTTTTCGAGAAAACAAACAAAAATAGGGTACAGGCAAATGCATCAAGTTATATGCGGCTTGAATGCCGAAGTTTTTGATAAAAAAAACAAAAACTTTAAATCCAAAAACG
Source organism: Aquaticitalea sp. (assembly GCA_041751535.1). Classification (GTDB taxonomy): domain Bacteria; phylum Bacteroidota; class Bacteroidia; order Flavobacteriales; family Flavobacteriaceae; genus JBPOFM01. Next base: position 10,052 of record JBGSXJ010000130.1, on the reverse strand, counting down.
GTGCCTCTTGATTTTCCGTCCCATTCCGTTGCCATTTGTATGAATTATATTGTGCCTAAAGTTTAAGCAGATTGATATTGGGAATTAAGGGTGTAAATTTAAGGTATTTCACTAAAAGATTCCGCCGTTAATATTAATCACTTCGCCGGTTATGTATGAAGATTTTTCCGAAGCCAAAAAGGAAACGAGATGAGCAACCTCTTCGGGAGTGCCAAATCGATTTGCCGGGATCATCTTTTTGAGTTCCTTTTCGTCAAAATCTTTGGTCATGTCGGTACTAATAAAACCTGGAGCCACGGCATTTACGGTGATCTTGCGTTTAGCCACTTCTTGTGCGAGTGATTTTGTAGCAGCGATGACGGCACCTTTTGCTGCAGAGTAATTGGTCTGTCCGGCAACACCTTTTAATCCAGATACCGATACCATATTAATAATCCGACCGTATTTATTCAGCAACATATTTTGAAGCAAATGGCTGGTTACGTTAAAAAAACCGTTGAGGCTTGTGTTGATGACATCATTCCACTCTGATGGTTTCATCCAAAGGAATAAGCCGTCTTTTGTGATGCCAGCATTATTGACAATCACTTCGATAATGGAATCGGAATTGTTTTTTTGCCATTGGTTTAGTGAAGCCTTTACCTGTTCAGCATCTGCGACATCAAATTGTATGACAGTTCCACTTCCGCCCAATTTTTTAATGTCCTCAAGAGTGTTTTTTGCTTCGGTTTCGTTGGTGCGATAATTAACAAGAATATGATAATCGGAATCCTTGGCAAGCTGAATGCAAATGGCTTTTCCAATGCCTCTAGAACCTCCTGTAATAAGTGCACACTTTTGTTTCATTAGTTTATGGTGTTTTCAGTATGTAGAAGGAATTCCTTGACCTTGTTCACATAGGGATACATAACGACATCTTCTGTAAATTTAGGCACAATGTTGCGGATGTCATCGTACAGTTTTCTGGTTTTTGACGACACTTTATCTTTTGCCTCCAGATATTCTATGGCTTGAACGATGGTAATCAATTCAATGGCTACGACTTCAAAAGCATTTTCAACAACTTTTTTTGTGATTAAGGCTGCATTTGTTCCCATACTCACAATGTCTTGATTGTCATTGTTGTTTGGAATGCTGTGAACATACATTGGATTGGACAACATTTGATTTTCTGCAGTTGTAGATGTGGCTGTAAACTGAACGCCCTGCATACCGAAGTTGAGACCTAATTTGCCAAGGTTGACAAATGGAGGCAGAATGTTGTTTAATTTTGGATTCAACAGATAATTTAATTGTCTTTCCGCCAACATGCTCATTTTTGTCACCACTAATTTGAGCTTGTCCATTTCCAAGGATACGTAATCTCCATGAAAATTACCACCATGATAAACGTTTTTGTTTTCAACATCAATAATCGGGTTGTCGTTGGCAGAATTAATTTCCTCAATCAAAATAGTTTCAACAGTGTTTAGGGTATCTAAAACTGGCCCCAATATTTGAGGCACACAACGAAGCGAATAATATTCTTGAATTTTATCTTCAAAAACAGAAACTTCTTGGGTGTCTGTGTATAAATGATGTTCACGTTTTCTAATGAGCGAGCTGTCTTTTAAATGATGGCGCATGGTTTCGGCAATTTTGCGCTGGCCAATATGTTTTTTTGACTGATTCAATTCATAGGACAAATGATCATCATACGCTTGTACAATTTCACTAATGGCCGAAGCACAGGAAATCATCCAGTTGAGAAGTCTTCGCGTATAAATAGTATTGACAAGCCCAATTCCTGTCATTACGGACGTGCCATTCATCAGCGCCAATCCTTCACGAAGTTCAACAGATATGGGAATGAGCTGTTCTTCTTTAAAAACGTCTGCAGTGTTCCGAATATTTCCTTTGTAATGGACTTCGCCTTCGCCGATGAGCACCAATGCCAAATGTGCCAATTGCACCAAATCGCCGCTAGCTCCAACGCCGCCATGTTCATAAATTAAAGGCGTTATGTTTTTGTTTATGAGCATGGTCATCAATTCTATGACCGATTTGTGAACGCCAGACTTGCCTAACGACAAGGAGTTTAATCGTGCCAGCATGGCTGCTTTTACATACATTGGCGGAATTGCGTTGCCTGTACCGGAAGCATGGCTACGAATTAAATTGTACTGTAATTGTATGCGTTCAGAATCTTTGATTTTGTATTGAGCCATGGGTCCAAATCCTGTATTGACTCCATAAATGACTTTGTTTTCTGAAAATGATTTTAAGAAATCGAAACTTCTTTCGATGGTAAGCATCACATCATCATCAATCTCTATGGGTTGCTCTTCAAATACCACTTGGCGAAACGCTTCAATTTCGAGTATACCTTTAATTGTTACCATTTACAGTCTTTTCACACTATTTTTGCAATTATCTATAATAACTAAAAGGAAAGTAGTTATTTTGGGTTACAAATTTAGAATAATTAATCATTTAATTCCATTAAGTTAGATGCAGGATGTAAATGTGGATGTTTTGGTTATTGGTGCTGGCCCTTCAGGATGTGTTGCTGCGGCCTATTTACATCAGCACAATATATCAGTTAAAGTTATTGAGAAAAGTCAATTCCCACGATTTGTTATAGGTGAAAGTTTATTGCCAAGATGTATGGATCATTTTGAGGAAGTGGGTTTGCTGGATATATTGAATCAACAGGGATTCGAAATTAAGAGAGGCGCTAGGTTTATTAGAGGAAACACTATTTGTGAGTTTGATTTCAGCGATAAATTTTCTGATGGCTATAACTGGACCTGGCAACTTCCAAGAGCCGATTTTGATAACGTGTTGGTACAAGAGCTTATAAAAAAGGGGGTAGATATCACGTTTCAGGAGGAAGTAATAGATGTCAAATTTTCAGAAGATGGTTGCTCCGTAAGCACTATTAAGGAAGCTTCAGGAGAAGTATATAACATCAATGCCAAATTTATCATTGATTCCAGTGGCTACGGAAGGGTTTTGGCGAGGTTGTTAAATTTAGACCAACCCTCTGAAATCCCTCAACATTCGTCGATTTTCAGTCACGTTAAAGATTCTAACCGTCCGGAAGGTACCGAAGGCACGTTGATTACTTTCGATGTTTTGGAAAAGGATACTTGGTTTTGGGTGATTCCATTTTCTAATGGCATTACAAGTTTGGGCTTTGTTGGCAAAACAGAGTTTATTGATTCTTTTGAGGGCACAACGTCGGAACGTATGAGACAAATGCTTACAAACTCGAATTATTATGCGGCACGATTTGAAGGTGTTGATTTTTTATTTGAACCAATTGTGATTCAGAATTACTCTAAATCTGTCAAGCAACTTTATGGTAAGGGATACGCCCTCACCGGTAATAGTGCCGAATTTTTAGACCCTGTGTTTTCATCAGGCGTTACATTTGCCACGGAATCCGGGTTGATGGCCGCTAAAGTGATAACTAAAGAACTGAATAATGAGCCTGTAGATTGGGAAAGGGACTATTCAGATTATATAAAAGAAGGCGTCCATACATTTGCGTCTTATGTTAAGGAATGGTATACCGGAAATTTACAGACCATTTTTTTTGAAGGCACCAACAATCCAGAAATAAAACGGCAGATTTGTTCGGTATTGGCTGGATATGTTTGGGATCAATCAAATCCATTTGTAAAAAACCATAACCGACTCATAAAAACGGTAGCCAAGATAATTGAAATGGAAAATAAAGGGATTAATAAATAGTGCCGGATTATAGTATCTCCAGTTTTCTTTAAAAAGGCTATAGCATAGTGGAGAGCAGCAAGGTTCCCACAACTAGCATTATAATCGATAAAAGTCCACCAATAACAAGAAAGTCCTTAAATCTATAAGCGCCAGTTCCGTATATTAAGGTATTGGTTTGATAACCCATAGGTGTGAAAAAGCTAAAATTTGCCGCAAACATAACAGCCAGAATGAAAGGTTTGGCTGGTAAATCCAACCCTGCGGCCAACGTTATGGCAATTGGCGTTACAATGACAGCGGTGGCATTATTGGAAATAAATCCACTCAATAACATAGTGATGGCAAATAGGACCCCCAGAATAATGATGTGATTTTGCCCCATAAGCAAATCGAGTAAATGATCGGCAATCCATAAATCCGTACCAGAATTGTTCATGGCAATACCAAGAGGAATCATACCCGCCAATAAAAATATGATTTGCCAATTTACTTTTTTATAGATTTTGGAAAGACTGATGCAGTCGGTTACCAATAATAAAGCAACACCGGTTAATGTACTCGATAAGATAGTGAGTATGTTAGTGGCAGCGAGTCCAATAACCAAAAGCAATGCTATAAGGGACATGATGCGTTTGTAAGGATTGATATTGTAATCTTCTTCGTGATGTCTTAAAACGACCGTATTGTCAAGTGAGTAAAGGTATTTTACTTGTTCTTCATTCGCCTTTACCAACAATCTATCTCCAGCCTGTAAGTAGTTGGTTTTTAAAATTTTTGGCAGATTAAAGCGCATCCCTTTTTTGAACATTTTTCTGTTTTGAATCCCAAGTAACTGGGCATCGTTATGAAGCATGTTTTTTACCTCGTTAAACGTTTTATCAATATATCCGGAACCAGGTAGAAGCAATAGTTCAATAAAACTAAGAGTTTTATCATCCACTTCTTCTCTTTCTTTATTCTCCGAATCTGTCGAAATATGGTTGTCATTATCAGCGGAAAGCCTAAAATTTTCTTTAGAAATCGTGGCATAAGCTTTGACGTCACTCAAAACCACTAATTTGTCATTGGCCCTTAAGGTGGTGTTAGGGCCAGGAGATTCATTCACAATATCATCACGGATCAACTTAAGGACGCGAATATCTGGGTTTTTGTAGAATTTTACGTCTACTAGGGATTTTCCTTTCCATTTTGATTCTTCTTTTACAGTTAAAGTGAATAAAAACTTGTTTTCAACATCAGTATCCATCAATCCGTTTTTGGTAGACTTAAGTAGCCATTGACTGGCAAAGGTCATAAACACAATACCAACTGCTAAAAGAACAAGGCCATATAGGGTAAATTCAAAAAAGGAAAACTGTTCAGCCCCCAACTTTTTGGACACAGAATTCACCAATAGATTTGTGGAAGTTCCCATGAGTGTGCAGCTTCCTCCTAATATACCTGCGAACGAAATGGGCATTAACAGTTTTGGAGCAGAGAAATTATATTTTTCCGAAAGTTGTGCGATAATTTTAATAAAAATAACCACTACAGCCGTTGTGCTTATAAATGAGGAAATGGATGCGGCAATCAGCATAAAAGCAGGCACCATTAATAACATTGGTAGGATTTTAAGCCGTTTTATGGATTGCGTCAATAAGTCAATAACGCCATTTTCTTCCAATCCAATGGCTAGAATCATCAACATTAAGATAGTGATCGTGGCAGGGCTTGAGAATCCGCTAATTGCTTCTTCTGGTGTCGTAAGTCCTAACAAAACAAGCGAAACAATAATAAGGAAGGCAATTTTGTCAATGGGCAGAAATTCGGTGGCGAAGAGGAAAATCGTCGCACCAATAATAACAAAAATAAGGATGATATCTATACTCACTGACTATCTAGGTCTATATGATTTTAACGAACATTCTAAATACGTTACGCAATTTAATGTTTATTAGTATCTAAAAAACTAAAAACACAAATACAAAGCTTAAAAAATAAATCAGCGCCTCAAGCGTTATCAAAATATCTATTTTGATTTGTTTTGAAAATACTCCAATACAATGATTATGTATAATTTTTTTCATTTATAACATTCCTAAGTAGTTGAGCAATTAAAACAATAAGGTTATCGTATTTATTTTGTTCAAAACCCGTAATGTGTTTATTTCGTATATTGATTGTTGGAATTACAAAGGAATTATTAGTAACCCAATTAATGAATTATTATATTTAATTTTATGGAATTAGCTTCGCGCAATCAATATAAATAGACCAACACATTTTGAGAAATGAACCTACAATTGATTGCTAAATTTGAATGTTAAGAAATTATTATCACTCCCTTTATCGATGATTTTTGCATTTTGCGGATGTTTTTTTAACTTCTTTATTTTGATAACTCGCTTTTTTTCATACATTTACAGCAGAATAATCACAATGAAAATACAAAACAAGAATATATACGCCTCAATCTTTTTTGTATTGATAGGTTTTGTATGTGAAGCGCAGATTGATGGCACACCGCCACCACCAACGCCTCCTCCGCCTCCTGGCCTACCTATTGATAGCTGGATAATTGTTCCTTTTATCGTGGCCTTGGCCTATGGAATCTATATAAATATAAAAATCTCGAGGAAGTAATTTTCTATTTTTGGTTAAGAAAAATCCTCTGAATGTATTTTCCTACTACATCAAATTCCAAATTAACTAGAGCGTTGACTTTTAAGTCTTTAAAATTCGTATGCTCAAAAGTGAATGGAATAATCGCGACACTAAAAAAATTCTTTCCAGAATTGATAACTGTCAAACTAACACCGTTGACAGTGACCGAACCTTTTTCAATGGTCACATTATTTAGAGTAGCATCATATTCAAACGTGTATAACCAACTTCCATTTTGTGACTCAATCGATGTGCAAGTGGCTGTTTGATCTACATGACCCTGAACGATATGACCATCGAGCCGATCACCCAGCCTCATTCCTCTTTCCAAATTCACGACATCATTTACCTTTAAGGTTGAAATGTTCGATTTGCTCAAGGTTTCTTTGATTGCAGTGACTTTATACAGGTCATTATCCATTGCTACGACTGTAAGACAAACACCATTATGAGACACACTTTGGTCAATTTTCAATTCTGAAGTAAACGAACTTTTTACAGTGATATGCAAATTATCCTGATCGTATTCTAAATTGGTGACTACCCCTAAATCTTCAATGATACCTGTAAACATAATGTCGAATAAATGGTTAAATTTGCAAAGATATTAATCCCGATATCTATCGGAATACAAAGATAATACATTCATGAAGAAGGCAGAGCTCATTAAAGTTGGAATTTCAGTTGGTGATTTAAATGGCATTGGTGCAGAAATCATCTTGAAAACCTTTGAAGACTCCAGAATGCTTGAATTTTGTACGCCAGTGATTTTTGCCTCCATCAAAACCATGTCGTTCTTTAAAAAGCATTTTGACAGCCCTATCAATTTTCATGGCATCAACGAGCTCAATCAAATCGTAGAAGGTAAAATCAATGTATTGAATGTTTGGAAAGACAATGTCAATATCGAATTTGGAAAAGAAGATAACGACATTGGCCTTTTAGCGGTCAAATCTCTTGAAAGCGCGACCCAAGCATTAAAAAACGACATAATTGATGTTTTGGTTACCGCACCAATCAACAAGCTCACGATACAATCGGATACCTTTACGTTTCCTGGGCACACTAATTATTTAGCTAAAGAATTGGAAGGGACGAGTTTAATGTTCATGGTTACTGACGATCTAAAAATCGGCCTTTTAACTGATCATGTCCCTGTCAAGGAGGTGGCAAATCATATCACCGCAAAATTAATTATAGACAAAGTAGAAATTGTTTATGAGTCCCTTGTAAAGGATTTTAAAATCAACAAACCCAGAATTGCAATGCTTGGAATCAATCCACACGCTGGAGATAATGGGGTTATTGGTGAAGAAGACAATAAAGTAATGAAGCCTACCCTCGAGAAAATAAGGGAAAAAGGTAAGATAGTTTATGGGCCATATTCTGCCGATAGTTTTTTTGGATCTAAAAACTACAAGAATTTTGATGCCGTTATAGCGTCCTATCATGACCAAGGACTGATACCTTTCAAGACGATTACTTTTGGTGAAGGTGTCAATTACACCGCCGGGTTATCTAAGGTAAGAACCTCTCCAGACCACGGCACTGCCTTTGAAATTGCAGGCAAAGGCACGGCCGACGAAGGCTCTTTTAAGGAAGCCGTTTTTATGGCCATTAGGATTTTCAACAATAGAAAAGAGTATAAAAAACTCTCCAAAAACCCCTTAAAAGTATCCTCAAAAAAGATGTAAACATTTTTTGATTATAACACTTTTCAATAAATAATTTATTTGTATATTTGCGGGCTCAAAATGAATGTGACTATGAAGCCTTTAAAGGAGTATACCATACAATTTGCAGGTCTAAAATTAGGAAATCACCATTTTGAGTATCAAATTGATAAAGCGTTCTTTGAACATTTTGAGTATGATGAGTTTAATGATGCAGACGTGCATGTTGATTTGCTTTTAGAAAAGAAAACAACATTTTTAGAATTGCATTTTAAGGTTTCGGGAACGGTAAATGTCAATTGCGACACTACCAATGAGCCTTACGATCAAAAAGTCAAAGGTGTTTTTGATTTGGTTGTTAAATTTGGGGACGAATACAATGATGAGAATGAAGATATATTAATCGTTCCTCATGGTGAATATGAAGTCAATGTGGCGCAATATATCTATGAGCTGATTATATTATCAATGCCCTCAAAAAGAGTTCATCCAGGCATTGCCGATGGAACGTTGCAATCAGAGATACTTAAAAAGTTGGAAGAATTAAGTCCGAAAGGATTGGAAGAAAAAGAAAAAACAGAGGAAATAGATCCTCGTTGGAATACATTAAAAAAACTATTAACGGATAAATAAAAATATACAATGGCACATCCTAAAAGAAAGATTTCTAAAACCAGAAGAGATAAAAGAAGAACACATTATAAGGCGACTGTTCCTACAATTGCTACGTGTCCTACTACAGGAGAAGCACACTTATTCCATAGAGCTCATTGGCACGAAGGAAAACTTTATTACAGAGGTCAAGTGCTTATGGACAAATCTGAAAAAGAAGAAAATCTAGCATAAGTATTATGCACGCATATATAAAAACGCTCCTATCGAGCGTTTTTTTTATGATTAATTTTTGAAAGTCTTAAAAACAACTTAATTTGCATCACAATTGACCCAGATTTTAGTAAATTGAATGATTATTTACACTTTTTGGCTCTTTTTGGTCAATTTTGAGACCATTTTAATACACTATAATGAATAAAATCACTGCCGCAATTACTGCCATTGGAGGATATGTTCCAGAATATGTATTGACAAACCAAATTTTGGAGACTTTGGTAGAAACCAACGATGAATGGATTACATCCAGAACAGGCATCAAGGAACGACGAATTTTAAAAGAGGACGGCAAAGGAACTTCTTATTTAGCCATTCAAGCAGCAAAGAACCTTATCGATAAATCAGGTCTAGATCCAAAAGAGATTGATCTAGTCATCGTTGCCACGGCAACCCCAGATATGAAAGCCGCATCAACCGCTGCCTATACAGCAACACACATAGGAGCCACCAATGCATTTTCATTTGATCTGGAGGCCGCATGCTCTAGTTTCTTGTTCGGAATGTCAGTGGCATCGAGTTATATCGTATCAGGAACATATAAAAAAATACTTTTAATAGGTGCCGATAAAAATTCTTCAATGATCAATTATAAGGATAGGGCAACCTGTATTATTTTTGGGGATGGTGCCGGAGCGGCTTTGTTCGAGCCCAATAATGAAGGACTTGGTCTTCATGACGAATTGTTGAAAAGTGACGGTTCAGGAAGGGATTTTTTGCAAGCAACTTACGGAGGTTCTTCATATCCATCTACACAAGAAGCCATTGCAGAAGGAAAACAATACATCTTTCAAGAAGGGAAAACCGTATTTAAAAATGCAGTCTTCAATATGGCCGATGTAACCGAAAAAATAATGACCCGAAATAACCTCACCAATCAAGATATTCAATGGCTAGTGGCACATCAAGCCAATAAACGAATTGTTGATGCTACCGCAGAAAGAATTGAGATTGATGAAAAAAAGGTGATGATGAATATTCATAAGTATGGCAATACAACATCAGCGACCCTTCCTTTATTATTGTATGATTATGAATCCCAACTCAAAAAAGGTGACAAACTAGTTTTTGCTGCATTTGGAGGAGGTTTTGCTTGGGGATCTATCTACTTAACATGGGCTTATAATT
>JBGSXJ010000129.1:0-14110 GCA_041751535.1 Aquaticitalea sp. | reverse complement strand
CTTCGGCATCGGTATCAATGATTTCAATTGTTTTTCCAGAATAGGAATTGATGACATCACCCGGACGGTAACTGTTGCTATCAACAGCATTTTCGGCAGATGCAACCACTGCAACCATATTCACGTTGAGTTTTAGTTTGGCTACGAGTTCCATTACACCCAAAACTACCGCGGCGCCTCCCATGTCGCTTTTCATGTAATGTAAATTGGTTGAAGGCTTAATGGACAAACCTCCTGTATCGAAGGTAATGCCTTTGCCAACAAGTCCTATATCAACTTTTGCTCCTTTTTTGGGCATGTATTCACTGACAATGACCACGGGAGGATTGATACTTCCTTGCCCAACGGCAATAACAGCATCAAATCCTTGTTTTTTGAGTTCATCGGCATTTAGAACGGTACACTTATAATTTGTTAATTTGGCGGAATCCTTTGCCCAATTACCCAAAAATTCCGGTGTTTTGTGATTGGCGGGCGCATCGACCAATGCTTTGATTCTGTTAATGGTGATGCCTGTGAGACTCGCTTCTTCAAGCAATCCTGAAATCTTCTTTGGTGAAGCAAAGGCAACGGTCAATTCCTTTATATCTTCTTTTTTAGATTTGAACTGCCCAATTTCATAAGTTCCCATTTCGAGTCCGATCACTGCATTTTTAATGTCCGTTTCGGACAAATCAGTCGCATCGATTTGAATGGATTTATTCCAATATTTCTTGGTGTCGAAACACAATTTTCTAAAAGCTTCATCCAATTTGACGGTATCTTTTGACTCGCCTAAACCCAACAGATAAATGCTGTTACCGTTTTTTCCATAGATCAACTGATACTTTGAAAACTCGCCTTCAAAATTGAGCTTTTCTGTCGAGACCAAATTTTTTAGGTGTTTCAAATCCCCTTTGCGACAAGGGATAATTAAATCTTTGGTAGGGTCTATTTCCTGAATATGTGTGTACGTCATTTTCTTTTCTTAAAAAACAGCCATTTAATTGCTTCGGGGAATTCTTCCCTCCAATGTGCCTCACTGTGATTGCCAAACTCATTAACAGAAAAATGAAAATCGACATTGTGATTCTCGACCATTTTTTTCCTTATAATTGTTTCAAGCTTTTGGGCATTTGGCAAGTGTTCATGACTCTCCTGACCTCCCGCATAGAGATAAATTCTTGATTCTTGTAATGGCTGAAATGATTTGGTATGATTAAAAATAGTTTTCGAAATCCAAAGACTTGGAGAGAAAATCATCATTTTACCAAATACGCCAGGATTGGACAAACCAGCATGAAGGCTTATCAAACCTCCCATAGAACTGCCACCAATACCAGTATTATCAAAATCGGTAAGTGTTCTGTAATGACCATTGATATATGGAATCAGTTTTTCAATCATGAATTGGATGTAAAAATTGCCTTTTCCTTCTCCAAATCTCGGATGATAATATGGCAAATATTCATTGATTCGCTCATGCTCACCATGGTCGATGGCGATGATGATAATATCGCTCAAGCCTTCCTGTGCCAATTTGCCCAAGGATTTATCGATGGCCCAGTCACCAAAAGGTGCCGACGGATTGAACAGATTCTGACCGTCTTGAAGGTATAGAACTGGATATCTTTTATTTGTTTGGTAATAATCGTGTGGTAATAATGCTGAAATTTTTCTGGTAGCATTAAGGTGCGGTATTTCATAGGCTTCCTCAATTACCTGAATAATCGGTTCAAAGTCCGTCATTGTCATACAAAAATAGATTTAGGAGAACGAAAATAATCTTTTATGACTTTAAAAACTATATATGAGTCTATTTATATTAACAATAATATAATGATTTGTTGACATTATTTGGTACAAGGATAAAAAGCACAGGCGATTATGGTTGATGAGAATTACATAGTTGTACGTATAGGATGTTTGGTTGGGATGGTTTATTTTCGCTTTATAAGTTGGGTATATACACAGGTGTATATATACCAACGTTAGCGGCAACCTTAAATGCACCATTGCTTTAAAATTAGACACATGAAAGAAAAAAGACACCTGAATACTAAAACCTTTTTTATTACTGCAATATTTAGTTGCTTTTTAATTAGTATTTATGCTCAGCCCAAAACTAACGATTCAATACTTACAAAAATTAAAGATGTTGGTTTCCGTCAATCACAGGTTAAGATGTTGACTTATGACCTCTCAGATATTTTTGGACAAAGGCTTACAGGTAGCCGCGAATATCTTGCCGCTGCAAAATGGGCAAGTATAAAAATGAAAGAAGCTGGACTTACAAATGTTCATTTTGAAAATTATTGTACCAATTGTCGTGGTTGGAATGTGAAAAGTTTTAACGTAGAAATGCAGTCGCCTAATTATATGCATATTACAGCCTATCCACTGGCATGGACTAAAGGTACAAATGGTAGTGTTGAAGGAGATGTCATAAATATTAAAAGTTTTTCCGATATGGATTCTATAAAGAATCTATATAAAGGAATGTTAAGAAATAAAATTATATTGTTAGGAAAAGAACCTACTTTCAATCCACTACCCAATCCAATATCTAGAAGATTTTCTACTAAAGAGTTGGAAGATATGCAGCAACTATCAATTGCTGATAATAAGACTACGCCTTTGCCAAAAGCAATAGAGTCATTTCAGAAAGAATATTCTAAAGACAGTACCTTTCTTAAATTTGCCGAAAGTGAAGGTGTACTAGCTGTATTTAAAGCATCAGCGTCTTCTGCTGGTTTAATGAAAGTAGGGGGGACTTATTATTATAAAGAGAATAATTTTAAACCACTGCCCTATTTTATCATCCTGCCCGAACATGCAGGTAGACTTGTCAGACTAATCAATCAAAATATAGTTCCAAAAATAAGGCTCAATTTAGAAACAATCTTTTATAATGAATCTGATAATAATGTAAATATTATTGGAGAAATTAAAGGCTCTGATCCAAAGTTAAACTCTGAAGTTGTTATGGTTGGTGCGCATTTTGACTCCTGGCATTCTGGAACTGGTGCGACAGATAATGGCGGAAACTGCATGGTATTATTGGAAGCGTTAAGAATTCTAAAGAAATCTGGAATCGCACCAAGGCGAACTATACGACTTGCCTTTTGGGGTGGTGAAGAACAGGACTTCAATGGATCTGTAGCTTATGCAACAAAACATTATGGCAAATTCGACCGCAAGCCAAACAGAGAATCGGAAAAAGTTTCTGTGTATCTAAACCTCGACGATGGTATCGGAGCAATAAGAGGAATATATTTACAGGAAAATATATTGGCCCGACCTGTTTTTGAAGAAATTTTTGATGGGTTTTCTGTTGAGGAACAATATTATACCACCATTGAAAACAATACAGATACCGATCATGAAACATTTAATTATTACAACATTCCCTCATTTGCATTCATACAAGATCCATTGGATTATAATATTCTATCACACCACAAGATGCTTGATCTACCAGAGTATGCATCAGAATCTGACATGAAGAAGAATGCGGTTTTTCTTGCTTGGACAATATATTCTCTAGCTTCAAGTGATGAAATGGTTCCTAGGAAACCTGAAAAATAAAATACCGTTCATTTTGGACTGTAATTTATTTGAGTAAAGGCTGCCGCTAACACTGTATAACGGCCATGCCTGGTTTTCAGTTCTTCAGACACTACGCTGGTGATTCAAATAATAGTTATAAATTGGCAGTTCAATATCCGGTCGGCACGTTCCGTTATACGATGCCGTTGGCAATAAAAAAACATTCCAAACTATGATACCCAAAATCCTATTCACTTTTGGCATAATTATATTCGCATCATTTAATGTAATGGCACAGGAGTCGCCTCTTAAAGTTGGTATTGTGGGTCTTACCCATACACACGTGCATTGGATTCTTGGCCGGGAAGACCGTGGTGATATTCAAATTGTTGGAATTGTAGAACCAAATCGGGAGTTGGCAGAACGCTATTCAAAACAACATGGATATTCCATGAGTATTGTGTTTAATACCATGGAAGAAATGATTTCTGCAACCCGTCCAGAAGCGGTTACTGCCTTTGGTACCATCTATGAACATTTGAAGGTGGTTGAAATATGTGCTCCTCTAGGAATTCATGTCATGGTGGAAAAACCATTGGCAGTAAGCTTGAAACATGCAAAAAAAATGGAAGCACTTGCCAAAAAACACAACATCCACTTACTCACTAATTACGAGACCACCTGGTATCCTTCCAATCACAAAGCTTTCGACTTACTAAAGAATGGAGCTGTTGGCGATTTACGGAAAGTTATTATTCGTGATGGCCATCAGGGTCCAAAAAAAATAGGGGTCAATAGTGAGTTTTTAGAATGGCTTATAGATCCGATACAAAACGGCGGTGGTGCACTTATGGATTTTGGTTGTTATGGCGCAAATCTTATGACTTGGCTGCAAAATGGAAAAAAACCAAAGACAGTGACTGCCGTAACCCAACAACTGCAAGCAGAAAACAATCCCAAGGTAGATGACGATGCGACTATAATTTTGACCTATGACACTTCCAATGCCATCATTCAAGCATCGTGGAACTGGCCTATTGGAAGGAAAGACATGGAAATTTATGGTCTGAATGGAGCCATTTATGCAGACAATCGCAACACTCTTCGTGTGCAAATAGCTGAAGGCTATGATGGCTATAAAGAGGAATCTTATGATTTAGAAGAACGACAGGCACCTCTGGACGACCCTTTTGCCCTATTTGCCGCAATTATAAAAAAAGAAATTGTTTTAAGCCCCTTTGACCCCTCCTCACTAGAAAACAATATGATTGTTGTGGAAATTCTTGAAGCTGCTCGAAAAAGTGCTAAAACTAAAACAACGATTGAGATCCATCATTAACTACTGCTAATATGGGTAACCGTTGCACAACCTGCTAGCCACTGTCTGTTGTCGGTTGACTGTTGTCTTTTGAGCTTGACGGATTAATGATGAGCGACTACCAATTCGAAATTAGACCATAGTTGTAAATCTGTCACATTCGTCGAAGTATCCATACAGCATCCATACAGCATCCAGACACCATCTGTCACCTTTGATGGACTATGTAGGGAGTATCTCGGGAGTATCTAGGGAGTATCTAGGGAGTGTCTGGGGAGTGTCTAGCTATTTTAGGACAAGACAAACTACCACTCCTTTTTTTTAATTGAAGGAACCGCGAATTCGCAAGAGTTTGTGGTTTTTTAATATATTTCCATGTCATTCCCCCCGAAGTCGGGAATCTCTCGCTAAAACTTAGCTAATCCGTTCATTCGCATGAATCCCTATAGATATTGGGATATTTTAGGCCTCACCCTCCCTCTTCATGCCTAAAAAACAATCACTTAAGAATTGTATAAAGAACAAATAAATTCGAGAAATTAAGAGCTATATTTGTTTAAACCGATAAAACACAGACTTAAAATTTCAAATTTATGAATATAGATATAGAAGCATTTGAATATGCAATAAAGAAAATAGATGATGGATTTATATTTGAAAATTTTGCTCTTGGTTTTCTTAATGCAGTTTTGGGATACGAATTTATTCCTGTGGGAGGAACTAAAGATAAAGGAATAGATGGTTACCAACATGTTTTTTGTAGAAAGGGAAGCGAAAAAATAATATATCAACTTTCAACTGAAAAAACTTTTGAAGACAAAATTACAAACACCATAATTAAATTAAACGAAAATACCATCAAGTATGATCGTATTTACTATATAACCAACAGAAAGTTGAATAATACTGACAGTTTTACAGAAAAACTTTTTGACAAATATGTCATCCCTATTATAATATTTGACATTAGATGGTTCATTTCTAATTCTAATCATAGTGAAGCAACTATTAGAGCTTATCAATCTTATGTAGAAACATATTTACATGAATTTACTAAACCAGGCAAATCTCAAGTGGTAGCAAATTTAGATGGAGATTCAAGATTATATGTTTTTTTAAGCCAACAATTTGATCAGAGAAATGAAGATTTTAAATTAGATGATCTTTTGGCTGATACACTTATTCTATATGCTCTTGAAGGAACAGATCCTGATAAAGAAAAATTTCTTACCCAAGATTGTATTAAAAAAGCAATCAAGAAATATGTGAAATTTGATCCTCAATTATTGGATCAGAAAATAAACCAGAGACTTGTAAGATTAGCTTCAAAACCTAATAAAAAAATAAATTATCATCCTACAAAAAATGCATATTGCCTTCCTTTTAAAACTCGGTTAGAAATTGAGGAACGAAATATTAAGGATGAAATTTTGTTAAATACGTTTTTTTCTCAAACAAAAGATTTGATTAAAAAGTACTTTAAAGATCTAGATGTTAATGTTAAGAACATTCAAACTTTAATTGGGGAGATTTTTAACAAAATATATGAAAAACAAGGTCTGGAATTTTCCAATTTTGTTTTGAATGGAGATAGTAAATCAATAATTGAACAAGATTTGGCGATGGTAATAGCCAATACAGTTGACAATAGCTCTGTAGTCTTAAAAAACAAAGAAAAGGTTAAGACCGCCATACATTTATCCATTAGAGAGATAGTGTATAATGGTTCACCTGAACAGCATCGCTTTTTAAAGAGCTTGTCAAATACCTATTTAATGATGTTCATGTTAAAATGGGAACCAAAAATTACAACGTATTTTGAGACTCTAGCTTCTAACTTAAATGTATTTGTTGACAATTCAATTATTGTTCCAGCACTATCTGAATATTATTTGTCAGATGAAAACAAAAGGCATTGGACTTTACTAAAACGGTCTTCAGAGTCTGGAATAAAACTTTTTATTAACGAATCTTTACTAGATGAACTTGTATCCCATTTTTCCAAAATAAGAAATGTTTATTATCGTGATTATCACAAAAATGAAAAGTTTTATCTAGATGATGATTATGAATTACTTTTCATCAATGAGGTTCTTATCAGGTCTTATTTTTACGCAAAGAAAAAAAACCTAATAAATACTTTTGATGATTTCCTAAATAACTTTGTTGATCCTAATTTAAGGTTAGCAAAAGATGAATTAATAACATACTTGAAAGAAGTTTTTGGCATTATTTATTTTTCAAATGAAGCCTGGGATATGAAGATAGATAAAGATGAAAAACGGAAACTTACCGATAAGTTAGAAGAAAAAAAAATTCGCCCCAAAGCGGAAAATGACGCTGAAATGATACTTGCTATATATTATTTGAGACAAAAAAATAATGAATCATCAAGTTCTGGGATATTTGGTTATAAAACATGGTGGCTTTCTAAAGATACAAGTACATATTGGGCGGTTGAGGAAGTTCTAGTAGAAAAGTATCCAATAAGTTGTTACATAAGACCAGACTTTATTTATAATTATATTGCCTTGAAACCAACATCGGAAGATGTTAGAAATGCATATTCTGAAATTTTTCCTACTATGTTAGGCGTAAATTTAAGTTATCATATGCCTTCAGAGGTTTCTAGCACTGTACAACAAAAAATTAAAGAGTTTCATGATAAACCTGAAATTAGAGTTAAACAAATTCTTAGACAATTAGGAGATAAATTAAAATCAGATCCATCATTAAGAAATAGGCATTCAGTAGAATTGTTTTTAGATACCGAAATGAAAAAAATAAGTGAAATAGATTAGGATAAAATGAAGATTTAAAATCTTCCTGCTTTCCCAACGTCATAGCGATCCTATCTATTCAAAAAAGACAATATCACACACCTTCATAAACGTTTAGACAAATTTTACGATATTTGACAAAACTAAATTGAACTAATGTACGATTCAATACCCGACCATTTAAAAAAGTTATCAGTTAAAGAGATTTCTGCTATACCTACTTTTCGTAATTGTTGGGAAATTTGGCAACCAGAAATAATAAGGCTTCTAGGAAATAATTATAATGAAAATCAAATTCTCAATCTTGGTGATCACTTAACTGAAATATTTCGGCAAACAGGTGGAGCAGGGAGAGGTCAAGGCGAACTGTCTGCAAGCGGAACAGCTTGGGAAGCATTGGTATGTTGGTATATAAATCTATGCACAATTGGAAGCAGGGTTGTTGCATTTAGAAGAATGAGTCTAGTTCCAAGAGCTATTCAGGATGCCATAACAGTTAATTATGGAAATTTTGCATGTAATACCGAATCGGACATAACTCTAATAGTTTTTCCAGATAAGCAGGAATACAATAGCAATGTTGACCATTTAAATATCACGAATAATGATGGAGTTCAAATTCCTTCAATTGTTAGAAACAGGCTTAATCCCAATCTTATCAATCATTTAGCAGCAAGAGATTTTCATGAATACGAAATCGGTATTATCCAGTGCAAAACCAACTGGAATGATAATGCTCAAATACCAATGTTATGGGATATGATTTATTCAGCTGGCGGTTTTCGTGGAAGAAATATTACTATCGGCAGAAATGGATTCAACATTCAGAACGCTCATGGTTTTACGTATTCATTTGTAACTGTCCCTTCAAATCAGAATGTGGTTTATAATCCTAACGGTGTTTCTGTTAAAAGAGTAACAAATTTATCTGGTGGAAATTATTGGGGACAACCTACAGTCCAAAATGTAGCTAGATCTCTAAAAGAAATATTTACTAATAATTATCAAACTGGTTCACGAGATACATTAAGAACAGACATTAGAGCAGCCATACCATATTTGACTGGAGATAATCCCTTATCATACTTCGGTCTTTAATCAATATTTTTTAATATTTCCAAAGCAACTGCTCTTGCCATTAATGGTGGCACAGCATTACCTACCAAAGTAAATTGAGGAACTTCAAATTTTCTTTTATTACCTCCGGTAGAACGCTTACCTTGAAATACAAAAGAATCATCGAATGACTGAAGCCTTGCCATCTCACGAACAGTTAAGGCCCTTGGATTAGAGAAATGAATATAATCATCTGCAATAGTCATAACTGTTGGGCTTTGTGAATCAGGCTTTAAGACATTATAATTTCTTTTTTCAGAATCTAGTCCAATTTCTTTTAATTCTTTTTTAGCCAACTCATAGTCACCTGTATTTAAAATCACACTGAGTCTTTTTACAACATCATCATTTTGTTTACTAGTTTTATGATTATGCAGTGGAGCAACACTGTGAAACAACGTATTTTCTAATTCTTCAAAATTTTTCACATAAAATGGGTTTTTAGCATTTGTAAACCTACCATTCAATCTTCCTTTTTTAGACCATTCAGCATATGTCAATCCTTTATTTTCTTCAGGTTTTCCGTCTACAGCTCGTTTCTTCAAAAGCGATTGCATTTTTCGACTTGTACCGTTATACTTTGATTTTAAATCAATTTTTTCATAATCAAATTTTTCTTCATTATTACCTACAAAATCTAAATCATATAAAGCTTCAAAAACGGTTACTTTTTCCTTTTCCGTAACGGTTGCCGGAATAGCTTTTATTAATTTCTGGTCTTTGCGACAACCTATAAATAAAACTCTTTCTCTCTTTTGAGGAACACCATAATTAGAAGCCAATGCAACAAAGGGTTGGTCGATATTATATAGTCTAATATGTGATAAAATTTCTTCAAACTCCAATTCTCCATTTAATGCTTTCACAAATGGCTTAAGACCTTGAATACATTCTTCAAACGAATTATTGTAAATTTCTAAACCCTTAATAATTTCTGAAATTTCATTTTGGAATTCTTTAGCTGGTCTTAAATTAGTAAAAGCCGCTTGAATTTGCTCTACTATAGATTCCGATTCTATTGAAGTAAGAAATGAATCAAACTTTTCAGTAAAAATGTCATTATCTAAATCGCTATGAGCTTTCTCTATAATTACTTTCTTTCTAACATAAGCTAATTCTTTACTTCTCTTTAATAAATTAAAACCGTGACGAATCGTATTAATGTTAATATCCGTTTTACTTGTTTTGTAATCAGCAATTTTAGGAGTTAATAAACGAAATTTATTCTCAATTACCTGTATATAACTTTCTCTTAATTTCTCCAACTCCTTTTCATTTGCCGATTCAAATTGCATTCTCAAACTATAGCAATTCAAGGTAAATGCTTTTTCTTTTTCGACTTTTTTAAGTTTTTCTAAAAAATTAATTAATTGGTGAAACTCTTTTAAATCAACTATTGACTTGATTTCTTGAAGGATCATTTCTTTAATTTTTCCGCCTTCTTTAGTAAGTATACCTTTAACATTTTCCATTACAAAATACTTTGGACGATGCAATCGAATTACATTTAAGTAATGAGCAAACAAATCATCCTTTTTATCAAATTTCTTACGTTTACCTGCCAAACTAAAACTTTGGCAAGGAGGTCCTCCACATACAACATCAATTTTCTGATTTTTTAGCTTTTTAAAGAGATTATCTAAAAAATCAGGTTCAGTAATATCTTGACGCAAAAATTCGGCATCCATGCCGAGTTGGTAATTATATCTTGCAAGATGGGTTAATTCGCAATTCTCATTTATATCACTGCCAAGTAAAAAATCATAATATTTATTTCCATGTTCAGCTTGCAAAAAACCTTCACTAAAACCACCAGCTCCAGCAAACAAATCGACAAAGGTTATTTTTGTCTTTCCTTCATATTCGCTAGCATATTCGCAGACAATTTTGATATCGGTATTAACTTTTCGACTATTTACCAAAGACAATATTTTCTCCTTGACTTTTTTATCTGTAAAATGAGAATGAGGAACAACTTCAAAGTATTTCTCAACTTCTTGTTTTAAAAATAGCAAAAACTTATTTATAGATTTATGATTATATTCTGAAGCTTTGACAACTTGATTTTTATTGTCCCAATCTTTTTTCAAAATTTTCTCACCAGTCGCAACTTTAACCTGAACATCTTTTTGTCTAATAACAAGATGAATTGGAAACTTTCTACTTTTATCAGCTTTATCGAGGTAAAATTTTACATTTATCATATTACGGACATATTTACGGACACGGACAAATTTACGGACAAAAATTAATAAAGCAATAAAAAAATAAAAAAAAATTAAATGACAAAAGAAAAATTTTCCTCCTAACTTCTCTTTAGAGCGATTCTTTGCAAAAAGCACTGGCAAAACACAACCAAATAATTTACTCCATTTTTAGGACAGTCACCATTATTCCCTTCCACATTTTCAAACCACCCTTCCGCATTTCTAAGAAGCTTCCCTTTTTCTAAAAGCCCCTTCCGCATTCCTATAATAGCCTTGCGTAATTCTAAAAGAGGCTTCCGCAAAGCACCCTTCCGCGCTTCTAAAAAAGGCTTCTGCATTCTTAAAAGAGGCTTCAGCAGGTCTCAAAACACCCTTCCGCAATGCTGAAAATACCATAACCCCCTAAAAATAACTAATGGGTATCAACACATCTGTCAATACCCATTTTTATATAATTTAAAAGTACGGCACTAAAATTTAAAAGGCCTATCTAGAATAATTAGGCGACTCCTTCGTAATCGTCACATTGTGCGGGTGGCTTTCATTGATACCAGAGGCTGTGATTTTTACAAACTGTCCCGTTTCTTTTAGCGTGGCAATATCCTTGGCCCCACAATAGCCCATGCCTGCGCGAAGACCACCAATAAACTGATGGATACTTTCATATAAATCCCCTTTGTATGGCACACGACCAACAATCCCTTCAGGAACCAGTTTTTTGATATCATCTTCCACATCCTGAAAATAACGGTCCTTACTCCCATGCTCCATGGCTTCCAAAGAACCCATACCTCGGTATGATTTAAATTTTCGTCCTTCATAGATGATGGTTTCCCCTGGCGATTCCTTTGTGCCTGCCAATAAAGAACCTAGCATCACAGTGTCCGCCCCAGCCGCAATGGCTTTTGGGATATCTCCCGTATATCGAATACCTCCATCTGCAATCACAGGAACTCCAGATCCCTTAATGGCTGCAGCGACTTCCAAAACCGCTGAAAACTGTGGATATCCAACACCAGCCACTACTCGTGTGGTACAAATAGATCCAGGACCAATACCGACTTTTACGGCATCTGCGCCTGCTTCTACTAAATATTTGGCAGCCGCAGCGGTGGCTATATTGCCAACGATAACTTCCAAATCAGGAAATTGTTGTTTGATTGCTTTAAGAATGGTGACCACACCTGATGTATGACCATGAGCTGTATCAATAACGACTGCATCAACGCCAGATTTCACAAGAGCTTCTGCCCTATCAACCGCATCTGCAGTAACACCAAGAGCTGCGGCAACGCGCAAACGTCCGAAACTATCCTTACAAGAAATCGGTTTGGTAGTCAGCTTTGTAATATCTCTGAAAGTAATTAAGCCGGCAAGTTTATAGTTTTCATCAACGATGAGTAATTTTTCTATTTTATTTTTTTGAAGAATGCCTTCGGCTTGTTGTAAAGATGTGCCAACAGCCGCTGTGATCAAATTCTCTTTGGTCATCACTTCAACAATTGGTCTACTGTTGACTTTTTCAAAACGTAAATCACGATTGGTCACAATGCCTTTTAAGGTGCCATTATCGTCAATGATTGGGATTCCTCCAATGCCATGCTCGGCCATATTTTGCTTGGCATCCAAAACCGTAGCAGTTAGTGTCAAAGTTACCGGATCTGTGATCATTCCACTTTCTGCACGTTTGACCTTTCGAACTTCATTGGCCTGATCGGCAATACTCATGTTTTTGTGCAAAACTCCAATACCACCTTCACGCGCTATGGCAATGGCCATGGCACTTTCCGTTACAGTATCCATAGCAGCGGATACAATGGGAATATTGATCTTTATATTTCTGGAAAATTGTGTTTGAATGTTGACTTCGCGAGGAAGTACTTCAGAAAAAGCTGGGACTAATAAAACGTCGTCGTAAGTCAATCCTTCGCCAACTATTTTGTTTTGATGTGATGTCATCGCAATTACGGTTTAATTGCGTGCAAAGATACTCTTTAATTATGTAATTGTTATTAAATTTTTAAAAGTTGACCTAACAGACATAAGAAAGAAACCTTTTGAACTTTTTTTTCGGTTTTGACACCGCTCAAACTTTTTTTGAAGCACAACTTATTGATATCTAAAAACTTGAATAATATTATTTTTATTTATTCTAAATAAGCTTTGATAAATCGTTTTTCGTAATTAAATTTGCACCCGAAATCAAACACTATTCATAATTAGTCTAAATAAATGAAACTTAAACTAGCCCTTATTTTAACTGCCTTTTCGAGTATCATATTGGCGCAGACAACCACCAAAAAAGATTCAATCTCCACTGATTCTATTCAAAAGTTGAATGAGGTAATTATTAAAACAAACGTAATTTTTGGAAATAAATACCGTGCAAAAAACCGAACCGGATCAGCCTATTACATTTCAGCAGCCGAATTAAAAAAATTAGGCTATGTAGATATTAATCGCGTCCTAAGAACCGTTCCAGGCGTTACCATTGTAGAAGAAGATGGTTTTGGATTGCGTCCTAATATCAGTTTGCGTGGTACGTCGCCCGAACGTAGTTCAAAAATCAGCTTAATGGAAGATGGAGTGCTCATCGCGCCCGCTCCATACACTGCGCCTGCAGCTTATTACTTTCCTTCTGTAGCTAGAATGGAGGCTGTGGAAATATTAAAAGGAAGCAGCCAAGTACAATATGGCCCGTTCACTTCTGGAGGTGCCATAAACCTTGTGTCTACACAAATCCCTGATGCGTTTTCAGGTCGCGTAAAAGCAACTTATGGCAGCTTTAACAGTCAACAACTTTATGCGTCTTTAGGTGATTCTTTCGAACAGTTTGGATACTCCGTAGAATATTTAAAATTAAAATCGGATGGGTTTAAAAAACTTTTGGATGATGCAAATACAGGTTTTGATAAAAATGATGTGGTTGCGAAATTCAGAGTAAATACGAGTAAAAAAGCAAGTATTCAGCAGGCCTTGGAATTTAAGTTCCAATATGCAGATGAAGTGTCTAACGAAACGTATTTAGGCTTAACAGATGCAGATTTTAAAGCCGATGCATTTGACCGTTATGACAGTTCTCAAAAAGATCAAATGAATAATGATCACTTGCAACTCTTAATCACGCATGAATTGAATTTTACAAAAAACTTTAGATTAAC
>JBGSXJ010000128.1:0-2427 GCA_041751535.1 Aquaticitalea sp. | reverse complement strand
CGAGCGCGAAAGCCTTTATTTGGTCAATGACTTTGCAAACGAATATTTTCAAAAAGTACTTCACAAAACCGATCAAGGAAAAGCCATTGGCTTGAGTTATTTTAAAGAGCGTGGCTTTACAAATGAAACCATCAAAACCTTCAATTTAGGATATTCCTTAGATGAATGGCAGGCATTTACGGACGAGGCCATCAAAAAGGGCTATCAATTGGAATTTCTGGAAAAAACCGGCCTCACCATTGTTAAGGAAGACAAACAATTTGACCGATTTAAAGGTCGGGTGATGTTTCCAATTCACAGTATGAGCGGACGCATTTTGGGCTTTGGTGGACGTATTTTAATAAGCGACAAAAAAGCTGCAAAATATGTCAATTCGCCCGAAAGTGAAGTGTATCATAAAAGTAATATTCTTTATGGGTTATTTCATGCCAAACAAAGCATTGCCAAGGAAGACACTTGTTATTTGGTTGAAGGTTATACAGACGTTATCCAGTTTCATCAAACTGGGATTAAGAATGTCGTCGCGTCTTCAGGAACAGCTTTAACTCCAGAACAAATAAGGCTTGTCAATCGGCTCACCAAAAACATTACAGTACTTTTTGATGGCGATGCTGCAGGAATAAGGGCATCCATTAGAGGTATTGATTTAATTTTGGAACAAGGCATGAATGTCAGGGTTGTGATGTTTCCTAATGGCGAAGATCCGGATAGTTTTGCGAGACAGAATTCGCTTTCAGAACTATCAGCGTATCTCGAAGATTATTCAAAGGATTTTATTCAGTTTAAAGCATCGCTTTTGGTGGAAGATGCGAATAATGATCCCATTAAAAAAGCAGAAACCATAAGGGATATTGTCAACAGCATTTCCAAGATTCCCGACCCTATCAAGCGAGAAATCTATATTCAGGAGTGTTCCCGAATTATGGATATCAGCGAAGAGGTATTGTTCAGTACCTTGGCCCAAATCAATAAAAAAGAAATTCAGGAAGCCAATAAAAACGGTAAGACTGAGCAAAGAGCTTTTAATGTTATTAGGCCAGAACAACCTACTCAAAAAATCAATTATCAGTATGAGTTGGAACGAAAAATTATCGAGATTTTATTGTTATATGGTAATGAAACCGAAAATTTTGAAGATTTGGTATTGAAGGAGGATGAAACTACAGGTGATTTGAATTTAGAACCCGTTGTGCACAAAGCTAAAGTATTTGAAAAAATCTATCTCGACCTTCAGGAAGATGAGATGCAGTTTTCTGACGCCAATTTTAAAACCTTATACTACTCCATCATCGATACGCTACATCAAGCTGAAGAGTTTCAGTTGAGAGATTATATCGGCAAGTTGAATCAGGAAATGGCAAATGAAGTGACCACTATTTTGATGAATGACGAACGTTACCGATTGCACGATTGGCAGCGCAACAATATTATTCCAAAGCAAAAAACGGCAACCGTTTCGCAATTGGTCACTCAAACAATTTTAAGTTTACGTTGCTTTTTGATTGACCAAAAAGTTGTGGAATATCAAAACGAAACCATAAAAGCAGATGCCAATACACTTCCTATTATGGAAGATATACGCGATTATTTAAGATTAAAAACCTTACTGTCCAAAAAACTTGGCAAAGTGGTTGGGAGTAAAATTTAAGTTAATTCCTTATGTTTTGCTTGGTGCAATAAATCAACCAGATTGGTGACGTTCAATTTTTTAAACAGTCTAGCTTTATAGGTGCTGACCGTTTTTTCGTTGATATTGAGTTCTTGAGCTATTTCTTTGTTTTTCTTGCCCGTAGAAAGTAATTTCAATACTTCAACCTCTCGAGTGGAAAGCCGTTTGAACAATTTGCTCTTTTTGTTTTTGGCATCGTTAAAATTTAGGTGTTTGGACATGGCATCACTTAAGTAAATGCCACCACTAAAAACTTTTAAAACAGCCTCCTTAATTGTTTCTGTCGAAGCAGATTTGTGAAGGTAACCAGATGAGCCAGCTTTGATAGTGCTTATCGCATAGATCTCTTCAGGTTGATGGCTGAACATTAGTACCTTAATGTCAAGATGTTCTTTTTTAATGGCGCGTAGGGCAGTAATGCCGTTGAGCTCCGGAAGATCCACTTCTGATATTATGACATCTACAGGATAGCGTCTTACAAATTCAAAAATTTCTATACCGCTGCCAACACTTCCCACAACTTCAATATCTGGGCTGGAATCAAATAGAAGTTTTAGCCCTGTTCTTACAATAGGATGAAAATCCACAACCAATACCTTAATCATGATTATATATTTGTTAGTTAGTTTAACAAAAAAACGTGGAGACTTATAACTCAAAAGTAATGAAAAAATTGATAGATTGGTTAATCTTCAATCATAATATCAATATTTATTTTAATTCTTTGGGGATTTCACAAACTGGGATTGGAAGCATTT
>JBGSXJ010000127.1:0-2223 GCA_041751535.1 Aquaticitalea sp. | reverse complement strand
ATGCTCAAGTGGTGGAATTGGTAGACACGCCGGACTTAAAATCCTGTGCCCATTAGGGCGTGCGGGTTCAAGTCCCGCCTTGAGTACATAGACAATCCGTAACAACTTATTTATTAAGATGTTGCGGATTTCTTGTTTTTAACCTAGTCAACATTCTCAAAAAAAAGTTCAACTCCGACGCTTCGGAGCCGCCTTGAGTACAAAGCCTTAAAGAAATATAAGGTTTTTTTTTGTTACATAGGTTCCAAGACCAACATGATTTTATTGAAGTCTGCAGCACTGTTGATTACTTTGCGATAATCTTCATATTGAGGGACATCTAAAATATTCATTCGATAATGCTCGTCGGCCGTGATTTTTAGAAGATTTCCCTCGAGCTCATAAAAAGATTTAAAAGACAACAATTCTTTACCATTTTGGCTATATGAGTTGTTAATATTTATATCATCTAGATTAATGACTTTATATCCTTCTGGGATGGTGACGTTGATGGTCCTAAAATAACTTCGCTCAAATTCATTTTCTACAGGTAGTTTCCGTTCCTTGTCTTGATACATTTGCATTTGAGTACCAATCAGTTCCCCCACTTTAAATAAATATTTATTCCCTGCCTTCTCAACAAAGGCTTCAGAAGTTAAATCGACAATAAATTGCAGGGGTTTAATGCCGAATAAATTGGGATCATCATTAACAAGTTTTTTATCAGTTATTACAATATCTTCATTCATGCTTTTTGCAAAACTTTCAATCATATTATCTTTATCTTCCTGTTTTATCAAGTTTATAAAGGGATGAATGTTCATAGCATAATAGCCACTTATACTTCTGTTTAGTTTAATGATGTTGTTGGTTAAATTTTCTGCCTCAAATGCAACATCAATAATCATATTGTCAGTGGTTTTTTCAGCTTTAACAGGGTCGATATATGAAATCTTGCCAATTCCAGATTTATAACTGCCAACGCTTACTTCTTTAATAAACAATCCGTAATTGTCCGTTAAATAGGCTGGAGGATATGCATAACGAGAATCGATTTCCATAGGTGATACGTAGGTCTGCTTATCTGGGAAATAAAGTAGGTAATCGGTCAAGAAAATATTGGCCTCAAAACTCTTGTCAAATTTTAAATCTGCTCGATTGGAGGTTAATACGATTTCATGTGCGATACCGAGTGTTCTGAATGCGGAGATATAAACATTTAAAATTCCTGATTCATTGGTTACCTTTTGCTTTAAAATGGTTTCCAAATTTGAAAATTCTTCACCACTACCATCAGAAATAAAATAATTCATCTTGATATAGTTTTCTAGATTTCGAATTAGTGTCTCTTCATCGGCTTTGGTATTTGG
The DNA here is from genome assembly GCA_041751535.1 of Aquaticitalea sp. GTDB lineage: Bacteria > Bacteroidota > Bacteroidia > Flavobacteriales > Flavobacteriaceae > JBPOFM01. Next base: position 874 of record JBGSXJ010000127.1, on the reverse strand, counting down.
TATAGCTTCTTTGATAAATTTATCAATCAACTTTTGCTCGCTTTTGGAATATTCGGTGTAATAATAACTATAGATATTTTTTGCGACGGTACTGTAAGAGGTAATATTATTGGCGTTATTGGCCAGATTGCGGTCTAGTTTGTAGATAATGTATTGTTTGGATGCATGGTATGCAGAGACTTCTTCGTTTTCAAGGGAAGGCATAGTGTCTAAATGCAATTTCCAGTGTAACTTTTCTGTCGTGGTTGTGTCCTGCTCTAAATCTGTCAAACCGTTATAGCTTTTAAATTTAAACATTAAATTGGAGGGTGCGAAGACATCAAACTGAACGTTTCTTTTTTCAAAATTAGCTTGCAAGTTGACCTTTTGTCCACTGTAGTTTGGCACTCTTTTTACTACATAATAATATTCAATAAAGCTACCTTTCTCAATTCCTTCAAATGCAAAATATTTATATTGACGTCCTGTCTCATCGTCCTGGGCAGTTAGAATTTTAGAATCACCTAATTCGACAATTTTCCCTTCTTTAGTAATAACTCTGGCCCTATTTACCAACAATTCGGAAGTGGAAGAATATGGCAAGTATATTTTATTATATTCTTCGATTTTATCATCTGAATTCAGCCACAAAACTCTGTGCTCTAAAAAATATTCAACCAATACATTTTCCTCAATGAAATAAAATTCTGTGACTGTTTTTTCTTTAAGAGCCAACATTGGCACTTCTAGATTATTGTCAATGGAATATGTGGGATTCTCTTCCCATTGGTAGTTTTTAAAAACAGGTTCTTTTTGGGCAAATAGTAATTCGGTGCAAACTAATAATGCGATCAGGAAATTAATTGGTTTCATTTGCTTTTGATTATTAGATTTT
>JBGSXJ010000126.1:0-1880 GCA_041751535.1 Aquaticitalea sp. | reverse complement strand
TAAATACAAGAATGGATTATTTCGGGTGTTCACGATGATATCTGCAATGTATTTCACTAAATGTGATTCGATGATGATCTGATTAACCAATTCCTGAAATTTCATAATTTGCTCACGACTTAAGTGCGAGGTGATTTTGTCTAGTTTGGCATCGCCTTTTAGCAGTTGTTCCATGTTGATGATTTCAATCTCTTCTTCAAGATTTGGATATTCAATGTCTATTTTGAATAAAAAACGGTCCAGCTGTGCTTCTGGCAGTCGATAGGTTCCTTCTTGTTCCACGGGGTTTTGGGTCGCCAAAACAATAAATGGAAGGTCCATAATATATTTATGTCCGTCGATGGTAATCTGGCGTTCTTCCATGACTTCAAAAAGTGCAGCCTGGGTCTTTGCAGGGGCTCGATTGATCTCGTCTATCAATATCATATTGGAAAAAATCGGCCCTTTCTTAAAATCGAATTCCGAAGTTTTCATATCAAACACCGAAGTACCCAAAATGTCGCTCGGCATTAAATCTGGGGTGAACTGTATTCTGCTAAAGCCAATATCAAGAGATTTGGCCAATAATTTAGCCGAAATGGTTTTTGCCACACCGGGTACACCTTCAATAAGCGAATGCCCATTGGCCAAGATAGAAGCAATCAGCATGTCAACCATCGCTTTTTGGCCAACTATGACTTTGCCTATTTCATCTTTTATAAGTTTTATGCCTTCCTGAAGTTCAGATAAATCAATTCGGTTTTTGAAATTGACGGTTTCATTTTCTTCTGAGGTTATATCGGTTTCGAAGACAGACTCAAAATCATTTTGGTCAGCTGAAATGTTTGGTATTGGTTCTAAATGATCATTTTGGTTCTCTTCCATAGTTATGTTCTGTAAAAATCTTCAATAGTGTTGTTCAAGTTCAATAAATCGGCTTCTGTACACACAGGTTTGGCCTTTAAATATACAATAAGGTCTATCAATTTTTTAGTGATTTCTTTATCTTTTCCTGATTTGACAGTCAGGTTCTTGATGAATTTTTCATCCAAAAGTTGGGTATCGATATAATATACCCGACGAATATACTCCAAAAAGTACATAATTTTTTTCTCGATGAGGTTGTTGTGGTCCTTGGTTTCATAATACAAATTACCAATCGTTTTTGTAAAGGCAACCGTCGTGTTTTCAAGCGGTTTTATGACATTGACAATCCGCTGCTTGCGCTTGGCATTAAAAATCATAAACAATAACAAAGTAGCCAATCCGAGCAGCCAAGCGGCTCTCAAAGCAGGTTGGCTGTTGATAAATCGCAAAGGCGAACTTCCCAATTCCTGGCCTAATTTGGTGTGATAATCATAGTAAAGCGTATCATCTGGCAAGTAGGAGAGTGCTGCAGCTGCATATTTTTGATTGTCCTTTTTGAGCAACTGATAATTGGTAAAAACAATTGGCTGCAAATGCAAATAGATCGTCCCAAATCCATGAGGTATTTTTACAAAATTGACGTGGTGGATCGAGTCGAACTTTTGATAGCCTAAAACGGTGGTGTTTGACGTATCCAATTTCGAAAAATGAATGTTGCTCAATCCTCTGGCAATATTTATGGAATCATTCTTTAAGGTGGTATTTGCAAAACCTAATTCAGCTTGGCCCTTTGGGTCATAGATATTTTTTGTTTCAAATTTAAGCGAGTCATAAAAAATTTGTGGCGGATAGGATGTAGATATAAAAATTGAATTACCATGCGATGTGAAGTCGAGCAGCTCTTGTGCCGAAATCTCATCAATGGAAGCATATTCATCGATATGAAGATAATTCCCAGAGATGTAATAGGTGCTATCTTCCCAATTGTAATAATCATCAAAATATTCAAAAGGTGTTACCTTGATGTCTACAAT
>JBGSXJ010000125.1:0-1607 GCA_041751535.1 Aquaticitalea sp. | reverse complement strand
ACGATAAGAACAGAGGATGGATTGATGCTAATATATTCGGAACACTTCAACTTAAAAATTAATATTATGAAACAACTATTGACCATTACTCTTCTGCTATCTTTTTGTGCTGCGCAATCACAAACAAGCCAGAAAATATATGACATTATTGATAACGTTTCCGCCGAACGGATAGGAAAAGATATCGAAACACTCGCCAATTTTGGCACCCGGAATACTTTTAGCGATACTGTTTCAGACACCAGGGGCATTGGTGCTGCAAGACGCTGGATTAAACAAGAATTTGAAGCTATTTCAATAGCTTGCAATAATTGTTTAGATGTATTTTATCAAAAAGATTTTGTATCCAAAGAAGGCAACAATCGCGTGCCACATGATGCTTGGATCGTCAATGTAGTAGCCATACAAAAAGGAACCAAATACCCTAATCGATATATCATAATGAGTGGGGACATTGATTCTCGGGCCAGTGATACCATGGATTTTACAACCGATGCGCCAGGAGCTAACGACAATGCTTCGGGAATGGCAGGAACTATTGAAGCTGCAAGAGTTTTGTCTAAATATAAATTTGAAAGTAGTATTATCTATGTTGGACTTTCGGGCGAAGAACAAGGGCTTTTTGGCGGTGCGGGATTGGCGGCTTATGCTAAGGAAAAGGGTTGGGATATTTATGGTGTTTTTAACAATGATATGATTGGAAACATTGAAGGTGTCGATGGCGTGATTGATAACCGAACCTTCCGAATTTTCTCTGAACCAGTACCACCAACAGAAACCGAGCGCGAACGTCAAATGCGCCGTTTTTATGGTGGCGAAGTTGATGGGATTTCGCGTCAATTGGCACGTTATGTCTATAAAACAACCAAAACCTATATGCCAGAAATGAACCCAATGATGGTTTATAGATTGGACCGTTTTGGTCGAGGCGGCCATCATCGTCCGTTTAATGATTTAGGCTTTGCAGGTCTTCGTATTATGGAAGCCCATGAAAATTACACACAGCAACATCAAGACATTCGTACAGAAAATGGTATCAATTATGGTGATGTGTTGGAACATGTCAATTTTGATTATGCTAAAAAGCTTACAGCCGTGAATGCAATTAATATGGCAAGTTTGGCATCTGCACCCTCGCAACCAACAAATGTGGGAATTGGCGGCATTGTTGAAGCATCCGCCAAATTGAAATGGGACAAAGTTGACGGCGCAAAAGGCTATAAAATTTACTGGCGAGATACAACTTCACCCAAATGGGATCACAGCAGATATGTGGGGGATGTCAGTGAATTTACATTGGAAGGCATCGTGATTGATAATTATTATTTTGGCGTGGCATCGGTTGGAGCTGATGGCTTTGAAAGTGTGGTGGTATTTCCAAATCAAATTATTAGGAATTAATTGATGTCTGAATTAGAAGAACACTATTTTAAATCAGATGCGGAATGGCGGGATTGGTTGCATGTTAACCATTTGAGCTCAAAAGGCTTGTATCTCATTTTTTATAAGGTGGAACACGAGAATGACTCCATGCGTTGGGAAGAAGCCGTAAAAGTAGCTTTGTGCTATGGCTGGATTGATTCCACTGTGAAGAGTTTAGGAGATGG
>JBGSXJ010000124.1:0-11528 GCA_041751535.1 Aquaticitalea sp. | reverse complement strand
GGCGCAGCGGTTGCGGCATCCTGTGCCTTCATGCTTCCTGTAGCAACGCCACCAAATGCAGTGGTGTTCGGTTCGGGCTATTTGCGGATTCCGGATATGGTAAGTAAAGGATTTGTGATGAATATCATTTCGATTATCATCTTAACATTATTTGTCTATTTCGTATTGCCTGTGCTTTGGGATCTTGTAGTGGTTGGTTTTCCGGAGGGGTTGAAAAAATAATCAGGATGACTCCTTCGGGGGAGTTAACAACATCAAACTTCACTACATCAAAATGAGACAGCCTGTCATTGCAATCCCGACACTTCGGGGGGAGTTAATGTTTTTTAAGTTATTCTAAATCATACAGATTGTCTGTCCCAAAAGCTATCGGGATGGAAATCTTTTTATTCATATCGCAAGCCTCCATTCTATGCAAAACACATATCCTACCTTAAATCATGTAACCAAAACATTCAAAACTAACACCTCAACCTTTTTATTTGTAGTTAAAGGATAAAAAATACTTAACATCTTGATTTTATATAAATTAGAAATAAAAGAATGTTAAAAAAGTCGATTCTCATTGAAAAAAAAAGCAAGGTAACTACCCAAAATCTTCAACTCAATATTCAAAACGATATCCGTGAGGCCACGATCCCCATTGAGGATATAGGATTTGTGGTCATTGATCATCCCCAAGTGTATATCAGCATGACTGCAATGAATTTGCTGATAGAAAATAATTGCGCAGTTATTGTTTGCAACAGTTCACATTTACCAAACGGAATGTTCCTTAACCTCAACGGTCATCACATACAACAGGAAATATTTAAAAACCAAATCGACGCAAGTGCACCTTTAAAAAAACAATTGTGGCAACAAACCATCAAATCTAAAATCAGAAATCAAGGTATACTCCTTGAGAACATCACAAAAAAGAAAAATACGTTTGAATTCCTGGCTAGCAAAGTTTTGAGCGGCGACACGTCCAACATGGAGGGTGTTGCAGCTCAATTTTATTGGAAATCGTTTTTTGAGACCGATTTCAAGCGTGAACGATTTGGCGATTATCCCAATAATTTTCTCAACTATGGTTACGCCATCTTGCGGGCAGCAACGGCAAGGGCATTATCTGGAAGCGGCCTACTAAATACCCTCGGAATTCATCATAAAAGCAAATACAACGCTTTTGCTTTGGCAGATGATATTATGGAACCTTTTAGACCGTTGGTAGATGAAACCGTTCATTGGATTATGCAAAATTACGATGAACAAGAATTAACAACAGAAATAAAATCTGAACTTCTTCAAATGTTGACCCGAACTGTTTACTTTAAAGAAGAAAAAAGCCCATTAATGGTGGCACTGCAAAAAACGTCAAGTTCACTACAGCAATGTTATGGTGGCACTAGGAAAAAGATAAAGTATCCAAAACTATGGAACTAAACGGTTATAGAATTATGTGGTTATTTGTATTTTTTGATTTACCTACAGAAACAGCCAAAGACAGACGAAATGCGGCAGGTTTTAGGAAAAACTTATTAAAGGATGGTTTTACCATGATGCAATACTCTGTATACATTCGCCATTGCGCCAGTAGCGAAAGTGCCGATGTACACGAAAAACGCATCTATAAATTGTTGCCTCCTTTAGGAAAGGTAAGTGTACTACGAATAACTGACAAGCAGTTTGGGCACATCCTTAATTTTTGGGGAAAAGCCGAAGTGCCAAAAGAACCTCAACCTACACAGTTGGAATTGTTTTAAAATTAAAAAATACCTCAATCTTGCCTTATCACTGCAAAAAAGAAGCATTTTTTATATCGATATTTCACCTTAATTCATTGACCTTTAGAAGGTAGACAGCCAACTAATATCGTGTTTTCTAATCTTTAATCAAACCACAACAAATCATCGGGTGTAAAGTAAAATAGTTTCAATATCGTGTTTTCTAATCTTTAATCAAACCACAACGCAGTCAATTGATTTGTTGCAAACACTACGAATATCGTGTTTTCTAATCTTTAATCAAACCACAACCGGCTCCGCTATGCTCCGACGTTCATATATAATATCGTGTTTTCTAATCTTTAATCAAACCACAACTCTGTGGCGAGCTTCCACAAGCTGTGTGGAAATATCGTGTTTTCTAATCTTTAATCAAACCACAACGGACTTCTTCCAACATCATGAACATAAGGTAATATCGTGTTTTCTAATCTTTAATCAAACCACAACTATCTCGTCATCCGACATTTCCCCATCTTCAATATCGTGTTTTCTAATCTTTAATCAAACCACAACCTTGATGCGGTTGTAACTATATCAATATTAAATATCGTGTTTTCTAATCTTTAATCAAACCACAACTATAGTACTTCGTTGGTTTTGTTGGTGGCCAATATCGTGTTTTCTAATCTTTAATCAAACCACAACCATCGAGCTTGTGGAAGTTTTGTTGGAAAAATATCGTGTTTTCTAATCTTTAATCAAACCACAACGGAAACGTCAATGCCATAGTTTTTCTTTTTAATATCGTGTTTTCTAATCTTTAATCAAACCACAACAGTTCCACTTCAACTTCCATAACCTTGGTAATATCGTGTTTTCTAATCTTTAATCAAACCACAACAATAATGGGGTCAATGGCGTGATGGTGACAATATCGTGTTTTCTAATCTTTAATCAAACCACAACACGTTGTTTACAGATACAATTCTGATTTATAATATCGTGTTTTCTAATCTTTAATCAAACCACAACGAGCTCTGGTAAAGTAACCTCAAAAAGTGTAATATCGTGTTTTCTAATCTTTAATCAAACCACAACCGCTGTTCTATGTAGGCTTTATTCTTTGGAATATCGTGTTTTCTAATCTTTAATCAAACCACAACAAGCCGCCGTTGAAGGTGTCGACGAAGAGAATATCGTGTTTTCTAATCTTTAATCAAACCACAACTACTTTCATGGTTTCTAATTTTTAAAGGTTAATATCGTGTTTTCTAATCTTTAATCAAACCACAACTTTACGCAGTCACCATTAATTAAATGATACAATATCGTGTTTTCTAATCTTTAATCAAACCACAACTACTGCTCGACCTCACGATGCCGGGTCTCTAATATCGTGTTTTCTAATCTTTAATCAAACCACAACGCTTCCGCCTGAACAAAGAAACCATCACAAAATATCGTGTTTTCTAATCTTTAATCAAACCACAACACCGATGATATAATTGTTTATAACGGCTCTAATATCGTGTTTTCTAATCTTTAATCAAACCACAACCACATCCAGGCTAGATCATTTCTTTGCGTAATATCGTGTTTTCTAATCTTTAATCAAACCACAACGCATTTCTTAACTAAAAGAATCAAGGCCAAAATATCGTGTTTTCTAATCTTTAATCAAACCACAACGCCTCAACTACGACATTGGCCGCTGCCCCGAATATCGTGTTTTCTAATCTTTAATCAAACCACAACTGGCCAGGCGCGCTGTGATTTTTAGGATGGAATATCGTGTTTTCTAATCTTTAATCAAACCACAACGTTATGATAAGGTTTCCATTAGGCTCTACCAATATCGTGTTTTCTAATCTTTAATCAAACCACAACAGCGGAATGAGGTTCGTATTTCCTGCACCAAATATCGTGTTTTCTAATCTTTAATCAAACCACAACTTGTGAATGGAATGAATTTGGTAAAAACGAATATCGTGTTTTCTAATCTTTAATCAAACCACAACTTTCAGAGCAAGTCTTATTGGATAAGACCAAATATCGTGTTTTCTAATCTTTAATCAAACCACAACGATATCATGTTGCTGGAGTCCTGTATGGAAATATCGTGTTTTCTAATCTTTAATCAAACCACAACGCATCAGCAAAAATTAAATCAGAATTTTTGAATATCGTGTTTTCTAATCTTTAATCAAACCACAACTAAGTTTTGTAAACCCTGAACGATTAAAAGAATATCGTGTTTTCTAATCTTTAATCAAACCACAACCTATACTTTGACATTTCTTTAATTCTTTCAATATCGTGTTTTCTAATCTTTAATCAAACCACAACATGGTAAGTACTGCCAATAAAATCGATGTTAATATCGTGTTTTCTAATCTTTAATCAAACCACAACTTGATACGTGTTTAGCCCATTCTAATTGGCAATATCGTGTTTTCTAATCTTTAATCAAACCACAACGGTCTATTAGGTATAGAAATAATTTAAAAGAATATCGTGTTTTCTAATCTTTAATCAAACCACAACACAACAAGATTTTATATATCATTCAAAGGTAATATCGTGTTTTCTAATCTTTAATCAAACCACAACGGAAAATCCGTTAACAGAAAATCTTGTAGATTTTCCGTTGTGGTTTGAGCTGTTTAAGAGTAAAAAATGTATGTCAATGAACTTTTTATATTGTCATTCCGAGGCACGAGGAATCGCATAATCAATAATGCACACTTTATGGGATTTCTCCCTTTGGTCGAAATGACAAACGAGAATGTTAATTATGCAAAAAACGATTCTCTAAAAACTCAAAATCATCATTAAAAGATCGAATCAAATCCAATTTCTTTTCCCTGCGCCAACCTTTTATTTCTTTTTCTCTAGCGATAGCATTTTGCACCCAACTAAATCGCTCATAGTACACCAGATGCTTTATGTTATATTTTGCAGCAAAGGTTTTTTTGCCCTTTTCTATATTTTCTTTGTGCTGTTGCAAGCGCTCACCTAAATTATTGGTCATGCCAATGTAATAAGTTGACCTGTATGGATTGGTAATGATGTACACATAGTAAGTATGGCTACCTTCATTTTCATTGAACCCTATCATATTTTACTTTTGGCTTGCATTGTTTCCTCTTTATGTGGTTCCTCCATTCGGTCGGAATGACAAATTAGGCCCTTATAATTTTTCCTGAAACTTTTACTTTTACTTTTATTGGATTAAAATTAAACCATCCAGTTTTACCTTCTCCAAAACCTCTTATTTGTTTATAATCTTCATCTGTTATTGTAGATGAAGTATGTTTTCTAAAGAAGTAATCTCCCGCAGTCAGTTTTTGTACTCTATACAAATGCCCTTTCAACAAACCATAATCTGGATTTTCCCAATCAATTTCTTCCTCTTTTAAACCCAACAAAAACATATCATTTATATGCAAGGTGGTAACCATTTCTTTACCGTCAACGGGTAATTTATAAGCAGATTCTCCTGTTCGTTTTCGTTCAACAACCGTCCAGAAAGTGACGACTTCTTCTTTTAAGTTCCCTTTATCATCTTTGTAAATTAACACATGATGATTTTTGTTTGGATCAACAAACTGTTTGATTTTATCATTTACTCTTTCTGCTTTACCTAATACTTTTTTTATTCTTACTTTTTTAATTGGAACTGAAACTCTAAGAATATTAGTCGGTTCACTTTTATTGAGTCTCTTATATCTTTTCCCTTCATTCGGCATAAAAAAAGAGGTCTCTTTCAAAATTTTATCAATTTTCTCTTTTAATTTCTTTTGCTGATTTTTATCTAAATTTTTAACTTTAGAATTCATCATTTTGAAAAACTCAATCTCATTTAATTCTAACTTTTTGAATAATTCATTTACTATAACTTCCTTTAAATTAGAATCAACAATGTTCGTTAGTTGAGAAAAACTAAGGTTATTTATATCAACTCTATATACATATTCATCAGGGTTACAGTTCTTATTTTGCCCATAAACAGTTTCTAAATGCAACTGTCCCCGAGCTGCAACTCCCGCATTTTTGTATTTATTACCATTCTTTTCAGATATATGGGTTCTGACCGTAATATCATTTGAAACACGTTTGTGCGAAACCAATATATTTTCAACAGCCTTTTCGGTATCATATCTAAAGGTCTCCCATGGCATCGGGAATTCTTTTAAATCATAATTTCTGTTATAGCGATTCCACTTTGACAATTCCTGAACATATGAAACTTTTGTACAAGCCATAACCAAAGCATCCACAGCATGATGGCGATGGTCTTCACGAGTTTTTATGTTTTCAACATTCAGAACAGAATTCAATCCCCATTTTTGGCGGAGATTAGAAGTGGCTTGTCCTGGTGAAACAATTACCATTTTACAAACTTTAGATAAATAATTTTTTGCCTCTTTGCTTATATAGCGTGTATCATTCAGTTGTCTCGACGTAAAATCATCATCAAATTTTTGCTGTACAAAGCGTTTGAATTTTTGATAAGAAGCTGGATATTCTTTAGTATCTGAAAATAGTTTCAATGCACGTTCCTTTATAGCAGACCAATTAACCTCGTCATTCCCATAAAATTCGAACGGTGTTTTATTTCCTTTTAATATGTTCTCTTTTGCATAGCAAAGCGTTTTGTTTGAATAACTATCATTCAATGACCGACTCCAAGGGTGGATATGTTCTATTTGAACTTCACCAGAAAACAATTGTGAAACAGAAATTGGTTTACCTGTGTAAGGACAGGTTTTTTTACATTCCTCCCATAGTTTATAGAGTAACATGTTATCATGTGTTATTCTAATGCCTTCCTCGTTCAATCTATCTTTAACCCTATCATTTTCCCGTTCCAAACGTTTCTGATTTCTCCTGATATCATTTCTTTGAGATTTCGAGATTTTTAAATCCCGAGCCATTTCCACTTTAACCTCATCTATTTTTCCATGCTCATCAATAAGTTCATTGATTAATTTACGAAGCTCAAATAAGGCAGTAATTACTATTGGATTTCTTATGGATTGAATTTCTTTATCAGCTTCTTTTCCGACTGGTAATTTATCTAGTAATTCATCTGCATCAATGCTTGCAGAATGATGGTATAATTTTCGTAATTGCTTTTCTGAAATGTTATAATCATCACGGAGAATATTTTTAATAACATCTATAAAACCCCCTTTGATTTTAGAACGAACAATACCCTCTACATTATCAATTAAATAATTTCTCCTTTCATCTGATAAGGTTTCCCAATCAGTACCAAATACGTTTTTAATGCCTCCTAAAACAACAGCAACATCATAGGTGAAACCCAATTTTAAAAATGGCAAAATATTTAAAATGGCTTTTCTACTTAAATTGGAATAACCATCTTTTACATTAAATTTTGAAATAGCTTTTGCTTGTTCTTCTGTAAAATTCCAATTTTTAATAGCATATTCTTTTAGATTAGATTTACTATCAAAAAAATAAAGCACATGCCAAATGTCCTCTTGCTCTTTTTCAGTTAAATCAAACCATTTTTTACCAAAGAATTTTTTATTGGATAGGTTTGAAGTGGTGTGTGTTCCAAAAATTTTATCATCGTCTTTATAATTGAACTTAAATTCGGCACTTTCCTTTCTAATAACCTTTCTTATGCGTTTAAAATCAGGCTTTTCGTTGGCGTATAGAAATTCAACTATGAGTTCCTTTTCCTCTTGCGAAATCTTCTTGCCATTATATTCTACGGTGTTTACCCATTGCCATACTCTAAATTGCTCGAACGGAATAGCACTAATTGGACATTTAGTTTTGGTTGGTTCAAAAGAACAATTTCCAACTAAATGTTTTTGAGAACGCAATGGTCGTTGATGAAATAAAATTCCGTCCACTTTATAACCATCTATTTTTCTTCCGCCAAATAAGGTTTTCAGCTCATCGGATAAGTTAGGGTGAAATTGAACTTGTTTTTCCCAAATCAGTTCAAATTCATCCACATACATCTTACGGGTTGTGTATCTATTTCTTATCCGTTCCAATCCATCCTGAAATGGTTCATTCTCATTTGGATAAATCTCAAATAGGTATGAGCCAAGAGTTTTATCTTGAATTTTATCCTGTGTATCGGTAATTCCTATTTTCCCTTCTTTTGGAATTCCTTTAAAAATCGCTCCATCATCACTGCCTACTTTTCTACTATTACTTAAAAACCCACGTCTTTGAATTAAATGATAAAAAATTCGCCCTATTTCTTCTAATGACAATTTTTCATTTAAAGCTTTATGGCGTAATTCATAAGGATTCAATGCAAACCAATAAGCCAATTTTTCAGATGGAAATTGTTTTGTTCTTTTCCAATCCTCGAAATCTGATGTTTCCATAGGGCACATTTTATTTTCTAATAGTGCCTTTAACAACAATTTTTTTCTTAAACGTCTTCTAAAAAATTGTCTTCTTGCACCTCTTGCTCCTGTTCTACTAGCATTTTTGGACATCTCCTTTCCTTCACCATCACCTAAATTCTCAACACCCATTGGAAATATTCTACTTCCCATTCTTACAATCTTGCTTTGTGAGTCGTCAATCAATGCCCACCCAATACTATTAGTCCCCAAATCCAGTCCTAAAATCTTTGCCATATATAAAACTTTAATTTACAAAGAATTAAATTTACGATTTTCTTTAAAAACTTCGTGCGGATAACCGCACAGTTATTTGATTTTATTTTACTATATTTGATACTGATTAAAATTTCTAATCTTTAATCTTATCACAATAAGGCTATATGCCGTAGATGAAAATCTTTAGTCCTGCTTCGGTGGGACTTTCTTTTTCAAGCGAAGAATCTCCACTACCCACCGCACAAACGACAGACCTCAAAATAAAATCAACATTCACCACACGCATGAAAACAGAAAACAGACAACAGACAACGCACAACAGACAAACCCTCACACCCCCAGTACCCCAATCCCAACACTATCCGCTGCCTTTAAAAGATACAACTCCCCATTCACCTCCTGGTAATACCGTACGCCCAAAACACAAAGGCGTGTTCCGACAGCAGGAGTTCCCACAGTTGGGGATAACATTAAAGTATTTCCAGAATAAGTTCGGTCGAGCATCAAAGGCGTGGCCAAATCCAATCGATACTGCAAGCTATCAAAGTCAAAATCCACAACACCATAAGTTAATTGGATGTGTGTGGCTCCAGAGACAAAACCCACCTTTTTAATATCGAATCCTGTAAACGTAAGTGCATGGGTTATAGTGTCAATGCTGTAATCAAATGGTAGCCGAGTCAGTACTTCACACTCCGGCGTATATTGAAATTGCTTTAAAAGGTCCTTTCCTTCAGGTGTAGCGACACCTCCCGCAACCCTCCGTTCGCCACGTACGCTAGTGTGATCCAAAGTCTTTAGCGCTGTAAACAAAGTCATCAACTTACTATGAAAATTAGAAAACCGATATCCTTTGTAAAACTCACGTAGCGACATCCTAAAGGCCTTATTCACTTGCGAGCAATGACCAAACTCATTGCCATTCTCACGAACGCGCTGCATGCTGGGATTCGTTTTGATCGCCTTACCATTAAATCCACCTCCAGCCGCTCGGGCAACAGGCTTACCGTTCAAATAATAAAAATTAATACCGCCAATAGTACCTACCATTGGGAAAATTCCTTTCTGTTTTGCCATGATATATCAAATTAAGTTTAAACGCCTATTAAATTGCAATATACAACATATTTTAATCTGGGTTATAGCGTGGTTATAACGTGATTATAACAAGGTTATAACAATGTTAAGACGACCACTGTAGTGAGATCCTATACAGATGGTAGCAATTACATTCTGCAAAAAACCATAGCACCATCTTCTCATTATATGACCATGTAGTTAGGCCATCAAGTGATGACGTATTGGGTCAGATAGTTTACGGATTCCTGATATGGTGCGAAAAGGGATCGTGATGAATGTCATCTCTATCATCATCCTGACGCTTTTTGTATATTTCTTATTACCTGTTTTATGGGGAATCACAATCAATGGGTTCCCGGAAGCGTTGAGATAATGCCCTATTATAATTGATCTACTTATTGTGTTCTTGTATGAATTCCAAGGCGCGCTTTTCGTTGTAATACACATTTTTCTTATCGATAAATCCCATATGACCGCCATGAGTTGGCATTTCCAAAAAGAGGTTTGGATTGTTTTTGGCTTCCTTAACAGGAAAGCATTCTGGGGATAAAAATGAATCGTTCAGCGCGTTGATGATCAACGTTGGTACTTTTATACTGTTTAAATATTGAAGGCTACTGCTCTGTTTGTAATAATCAAGCGCATCTTTAAATCCGTGGGCTTTTGCTGTGTAAACCTCATCGAAATCCCTCAAGGTTTTTATCTTTTTTATCTCATCCAAGGTCAAATCATCTTTAAAACGGCTTTGTTTGATGGTCAGACTTCTTATCAAATGTTTTTTGAATCGATCGTGAAACAAAACATTTTTAAACGAGTGTAATGCTAAAGACGAATGTTCTAAACTAACAGGCACAGATACGGACACGGCTGCTTTGACCTGTGACGGTACCTCATCACGTTCCCCAAGGTATTTGAGAATGATATTGGCTCCCAGACTAATACCTTTGAGATAAATCTCTGAATAGTGTTTAGTGTTCACTGCATGCATAATTACCTGATGCAAATCGTCCGTAGCACCCGAATGATAGGAATAGTATTTTCGATTGGGTTCCCCGCTACAACCTCTAAAGTTAACACTCATGGCATCAATTCCATTTGCATTAAAGAGCTTTGCAGGTCCGGTCATATACGGCCGTTGGGCATGACCTTCCAAACCATGGAGCAAAATGATGAGTTTTGTACTTTTATTCTTGGCATAACTCCAATCCAGATCCAGAAAATCCCCATCAGGTAATTCGATTCGTTCGCGCTGTTGAATCAAGCCCTTCACACGTCTTATCAATCCGGAATAAACGGTAGATACGAAACTGTTTCTAAAAAGGAATGGTGGTTTGTATGTTGGTTCTAGGATAGGCATGGAGATTTTTGATTTCTGATTAACGATTGCTGATTTTTGATTGGTGCTGTCTGTTGTTGGTTTATTCTATGTGCTATTTTGGAATTTGGTGCTAACCTCTAACCACTACCCTCTAATTTTTCATTCGTTTCCAAGCTTGTAAATTTAAATTCAGTTCCATTAAACAATCCTTTATCACTCAATTTTAACGATGGGATGACCAACAATGCCATAAACGACAAGGTCATAAATGGAGCGTGCAAGGTGCTTCCTAATTGTTTTGCCATGTGATCCATTTCGGCATACTGTTTTCCGACTGTGACACCATCCTTATCGCTCATAATGCCGGCAACGGGAAGCGGTAGGATTTTTTCTTCGGAATCGGATACGGCACAAATTCCACCTTTATGTTTTATAATGAGATTGACGGCTTTACAAATCATGTCGTCAGAGACACCCACTGCGATGATATTGTGTGAATCATGACCAACTGAACTCGCAATAGCCCCTTTTTTGAGTCCGATGTTCTTGATGAATGCAATCGAAGGCTGCTCATTTTTATAGCGATTGACTACAGTCATTTTTAAGATATCTTCCTCAAGGTTGGATATTAAATTGCCGTCAACACTCAAACTTTTTGCAACGATCTCATTGGTGACCAACTGCCCTTCCAAAGCTTCAATAATTCGTATATAACTGGAAGAAGATGTATATTTAAAATCGGAGACCTGTTTTCTACCTGTTTTGAAATTATTTAAATTCTTGAATTCAACCGATGGA
>JBGSXJ010000123.1:0-3852 GCA_041751535.1 Aquaticitalea sp. | reverse complement strand
GATTTGGTTTTCGTCATAATTCAGCAAATAGCGCGCATTGACAATGTCTGTAAATACATAGGTATTGTCTAAATCCTCATTGATTTGATACACGCCAATATTCACGGCCGTGATGGTGTTAAATGCGCCTTTTACTGAAGTGATTTGCCCTTTTCCAGGTTTAGGAACGTATATTTTTGGGTTTTTACCATAATCAAGAACACCAAAAGAAAGGTTTTTCGCAATGCCCCAGCCCGATACAATTTGCCCAGAACCCGGTTCAAACCACGACCCGTGACTGATCATGGAATCCATTTGGGTGACCTTGAGGTATTCTGAATCGACACCTTTAAGCGTACATAGTAAATTTTTATTATCAAACTCTATAATGACGTGCTCTTCAATTACTTTTGAAAACGAGGCAATACCCTCAATTTTTTGAAGGGAAGTGGCATCATTTTCGGTCAATACAAATGATTTTCCTTGGGTGGGAAGAATTTTTAAATCGGGATCTACAAAAGATGAAAATCCCAAACTAAATTCCTTTAATCCAGCAAAGCCAGAAAGCACAATAAACAATGCTGCAGCTGCAATCACCACGCCCGAAGCCGCAATGAGGGTCATGATGTTTATGGCGTTGCTGCTACTTTTGGTAAAGAGATACCTTTTGGCAATGTAAAGTGCAAAATTCAATTATGATTTTTTACGTTTGTCAAGCAAATCATTGTCCTTAATGGGATTTTCTTCCCCTTTTAAAGACTTGTCGATCCGTTCAATATATTCCAGTGAATCATCAATAAAAAATTCAAGATTGGGCATTCGTCGCAATTGATGTTTGGTGCGTTGAGACAATTCATGACGGATGAGTGGCGTGTTAGATCGGATTCCCACCAACAATTCAGCGGCTTCCTTATTTGGGAAAATACTCAAATACACTTTGGCAATCGATAAATCCGCAGTGACGTTCACCTTGCTCACCGAAATAATGATACCTCTCATACCGCCTCTGGTTGCTGCGCCCTGAAGCACATCTACCAAGTCCTCTTGTAAAATTCCCGCTATTTTTTTCTGTCTATGACTTTCTTCCAAAACAATTCGTTTTTATAAATCAATTCCTCAAAAATCGACTTAAATTAGTAATTATAAACCAATAAGAGGCTTATCAACTGCAAAAATAGAGCATATTTAAGGATTATTGTATTTTTGATAGGAGAAAGTTAATCCAGTGGAATTGTTGCGTAAATTTCATTGAAGACTTTTTAAAACTGAATTCATAAAATAGGGTTTCCCCTTTCGCGGAACGTAAGCATGGAAAAAATTGAACACATCGGGATTGCCGTCAAAGATTTAAAAACCTCAAACGCCTTATTTGCAGCCTTGCTGGGTGCGCCACATTATAAAACTGAAACCGTAGAAAGCGAAGGCGTCAACACGTCATTTTTTGAAGTAGGTCCCAATAAAATAGAACTTTTGGAAGCCACGAATGCTGACAGTCCCATTGCCAAGTTTATTGAACGAAAGGGCGAGGGGATTCATCATATTGCGTTTGCCGTAGAAAACATTGAATTCGAGCTAGAGCGTCTGGCCAAGGAGGGTTTTACCGTTTTGAATGCCATTCCTAAAAAGGGAGCAGATAATAAGTTGGTAGCATTTTTGCATCCCAAATCCACCAATGGCGTTTTGATTGAGCTGTGCCAAGACATAAAGCCATAAATTGTTGTGGATTTTTAAAATAAATAGTAATATTGCATCCTCTTAACCGGTCCTATAGCTCAGTTGGTTAGAGCACCTGACTCATAATCAGGTGGTCCCTGGTTCGAGCCCAGGTGGGACCACTAGTGAAATCAAGCCTTTCAAGAAATTGGAAGGTTTTTTTGTTTTTCGACTGAAACAATACTGAAACATTTAGTAAATTGACACGAATATGGATGAACGTATTTTTTCAGTTTTCAATAACATTCAAAACTTCTTATTTGTTGAAAACATAGATGGTTTAAAAAGTAATTTCATTAAATCTTGCGGTTAGGGCATTTAATGCAACAACTGGCAGTGGTATAAAAGAACGACATTATAACGACACTCACGACAAAAATAAAAGCGCAAAAGATGAATACACACCATATAGTGACTAGTATAATTTTATTTCTAATATTAAATGCATCTTATTCACAAAACCATTGTATTGTAGAAGATGGCTATAGGATATTAGATTTAAAAAAAGAATCAGGCATTTTTTCTATATCTATTAAAGATATTGAAGATGGTCAGGGTAAGAAGTTTATTATTTTTAATAACCCGACGAAAGATACATTGTATGTATTTTCAACTTATTTTGAAAAGGAATATTATAAATCACCCATTTTAAATAGGCTGAATAAAAAATCAAAAGAAAAGAAACTTTCTCTAATCCCTTTGGTAAAACATTTATCCCCAAACTTAAGTGATTTTATAATGACAAATGATGATAAGATCATAAACAGAGGGCAATTAACATATAGTTTTATACCAATACCTCCTGAAAAATCTTGTTCTGTAGTTTTTGATTTTAATTTAATCTTAAATGAGAGGTATGTGAAAGATATAAATGTTAGAGACATGAATTATAATGATAAAATTAAATGGAAAGAAATTAGAGAAAACAAAAAAATAAATTATAAAGAAATAATTGAATTCGCCATTTATGATTCCAATGCGAAAAGGCTTTGCGATATTGACTATTGGGGTTCAAAAACTTATGAATATTACCAGTTAGCAAAATCATATAACATATACTGTTTAGAAATGAAAGATGATAAATGGATAGGAAGATCAGAGTGTAATTGTAAAAACTAATTGATTACCTAATAAAAGCCACCTATTATTAGATGAAACTTGCGCTAGATCATAAAGAACAGGTTTCGACAAAAGGCTGACAAGTGCCCTTCAAAAAAGACTTAACGCAAATATTGACGACGCTCCAAAATCAAGATGGTTGAATAATTATTCAACCATCCAAAGACAGGCTTTTAGAATTAACGGTAAAACTTATGATGGTAAGAATTGAAACTTGAGTTTAATATTTTTGTTATTATTTGCCTCTTGTTGTGGTGTTAAAACACACAAATTCATGCAAGATAATATTCAAAATGATGATATATTGGATAAAGATGATATATTGGGAAGGTACATTTGGGATGTTTTACCATATAAAGATCCAAATAGTGAGGAAGTTATTTTACTTCCTAACAATGTTGTCAACTATAATTTAGGATTAGAATTATATGGCTCACATTCTCTTGAAGGTATTTGGGAGCTAGAGAAAGATACTTTGAATCTGATTTTCGAAATTCCACCGGAAAAAATCGATGGAAATATAGAGGTTCACTTTGAGGAGGGAAAACATGATAAAGTTGATTTAATGATTATGACAAGTGAGGGTAGGGACCTAGGTGGGAATACCATTTTTATAAATGGCAATGAACACCTTGTATATTCTGTGACTTTAGAAATCAAGCCTCAATATATCGATAGCATTAAGATTGATTTTTATGGGCAAATGTATGAGAAAAAAATTGACAAATATGTTGAAGGAAATATGAAAATAATCTTAACACCTCATCAATGGAGAAATGCAGTTTATAGTTTTATTAAAACCAAATGGTTAGCGCAAGGACATAAATTGATATTTATTGACGAAAATATTATTGACGAGGAATATTTCTTAATCAAAGTACATTATGGTGGGTAATGTTTTAAACCAGTATTATATTTTAAAGGTCACTCTAACTCAATGTTTATCGATTTATTAAGGGGAATGAATAAGTTTTTTGGAGGAGACCAATGAACAATATTCCGATGACATGAGCCATACCTCTTCTAATATTATAACCTCCT
>JBGSXJ010000122.1:0-4494 GCA_041751535.1 Aquaticitalea sp. | reverse complement strand
ACTCATAATTTTTAATTCCAGAACTGTTCCCGCAACTGTAAGCTACAAAGCTTCATGTAAAACTTCGATGTCACTGTTCCGCAGTCTGGAATGGGAAGACCAACATGAAGACGCAAGTCAGGAGACCTGCCAAATTCAAATTTATAAGTCAAACTTTCGGGATAAAAGTTGAAGTATGAATACCATACTACTCTCGAGTATTAACAATTAAAATGAACAACAAAAAAACAATTTTTGGTGTATTGACATTTACTATGTCAGTATGTGGATGGGCACAACAGATTCCGTCATCTGTCGGAACAGATTCTACGGCCGTAGAACAATTGGTTGAAGTGGTTGTCACGGATTCCAAATTCAATTTAAAACGTGAAAATTCAGGTAAGGTGATTACCAAAATTTCCCAGCAGGAATTACAACGTTTACAGGGAAAATCGATTGCCGAAATCATCAATGAGACTGCAGGTATTGAGATTAATGGCACGAAAAGCAACGCAGGGCAAAATCTTAATTATTACATCCGAGGAGGACGTAACCGTCAGGTTTTGGTGCTCATCGATGGTGTTGCAGTTACCGATCCATCCCAAATAGCAAATGATTATGATTTGCGATTATTGAATGCCGATCAGGTAGAGAGTATTGAGATTTTAAAAGGCGCAGCGAGTACTTTATACGGTTCTGGCGCAGCTACAGCTGTGATCAATATCACATTAAAGGAAGCGTCAAAAGATAAAGTTTCCGTCAATTTTAGAAGTGTCTTGGGAAGCAATCAATCTTCGGATGAAAACGATTATGCGCTTGAAGATTTTAGAAATAGTGTGTCAGTGAATGGTTCATTGGACAAATTCAATTACCTAGCTAGCTTTGGAAATCAATATACCAATGGTTTGTCTTCTATTTCCAGCGGAACGGAATCCGATCCTTACAATGCCATCAACGGAAATTTGAAATTGGGTTATCAGTTTTCAGATGCTTTTAAACTGAATACTTATGCAAGTTTTGATAAATTTAAAGCTGATTTTGATGACGCCTTTTCGGGAATCGATACCGATGATCTTTCAAAAACAAATCAATATCGCATTGGTGTTTCGCCTCAATTCAATTATAAAAATGGAAGCATTACCTTAAATGCGGCTTACAATAACGTCGAACGCGAGATTTTCTCAAGTTTTCCTGCCCAGTTTAATGCCGAAAGTCTTTTCGGTGACATTTTTAACCGTTATAATTTTAGTGATAAATTCTATACAGTTTTAGGTTTGAATGTTCAGGAGAATACAATGGAAAGTTTTTCGATCCCTTTTGGTGAGAACGATTTTCAGCAAAGTATCAATCCTGATGAGGCGCAATTTAACATCATAGATCCGTATGCCAATGTGGTATATGTTTCTGATTTTGGATTGAATTTGAATGCAGGCGCTCGTTTGAACAATCACTCTCAATACGGCAGTCATCTGGTATATAGTTTGAATCCGTCTTACAGAAAAGTCATGGATTTTGGGCATATCAAAGGTTTGGCAAGTTACAGTACGGCATATATCACGCCTTCGCTATATCAGTTATTTGAACCGGCTTATGGCAATGCAGATCTGCAACCAGAAGAAAATACAACTATTGAACTTGGTGCAGAGGTCAATCTTAAGGATAAAGGAACATTTAGTTTGGTGTATTTTAATAGGGACGAAAAAAACTTCATCGATTTTGTCGATTTGGGAAGCTTTGTTTTTCAGTATAGCAATATTGCTGAACAATTTACTGCCAGTGGTGTAGAATTTACTGCAGATTATAAACTCACGAAAGCCTTCAGTCTAAATGCAAATTTTACGTATACCAAAGTTGAAGAGAATTTAAATCTCCGAATCCCGGAATTGAAAGCCAATGCACGATTGGATTATCAGGTATGCGACACTATGTTTATGAGTGTGTCCTATCAGTTTAATGACGATAGAAGGGATTCTGTGTTCAATAATGAGACTTTTATGGCGGAAGACATCCTCTTAAAAAGTTACAGTTTATTGGATTTCTATGTGAGTCATAAACTCATAAAGAACAAAATGACGCTGTTTGCAAATGTCACTAACATTCTTAATGAGGACTTTCAGGAATTGTTTGGGTATTCCACGCGAGGAAGAAACGTGAATGTTGGATTTAACATCAACCTTTAAAACAAAAAAAGCCGCTCCATGAGCGGCTTTTATTTTAGTTTTAATCTCGTTGTTGTCTAAACAATATTGGAGCTGTTTCACTATCAATATACATTTCTTGCTCCAAAGGCTTAACATCCACCTTACTCTCCACTTGACGCATTTCAAAGGCCGATGGTTGACTTAATCTGCCATTTCCAGAGATATGTTGGATAGCTCTTGCCAATAAGGGTTCTGAAGGATTGCCCAAAATACCAAAATTCGCCGGACTTTCGACAAGTCGAAATATAGACTCTGGTACTAAACCAGTAGGAGGGACCTCACCATCATTTTTATTTACCGATACTGCTACCAATGGTTGTAGGGCATAGGTGTGATTAGGATTTACATTTTCCCGGCGAAAATTAGGAGAATCATAAATGGTCACCGAAGCCTGTGGTTTTCCAACAGTGGTATCACCGATTTGGATCACTGTAATGTATTCTTTCAGGCTATTGATCATCATTTCACTTGCGGAAGCTGTTCTATTTGTAGTCAAAACATAAACCCGAGTCAAGTTTAAGCTATTAATGGAAGCGCCACTTTGCAAGTTGTTGGTAAAATTATAGATCGTATTGTTATTCTGTAGCTCGGCATTATAGACAAGTTTAGAAAATACTTCCCCATTAAATTGACCAGTAATCATGCTCCCCAAAGCTGCCGCGACATCCACGCGACCACCACCATTATAACGCAAATCCAAAACCAATTCCTGCACATTATTGGCCTGAAAGGTTGCGAATGCTTGGTTAAGTTGGCTTTCAAAATTGACATTAAAGGAATTGTACATCAAATAACCCACATTGATGCCGTTTACTGGAATTACTTCTGCAATGTGAACAGGATTTTCTGTATAGGGCTGTTTAGTTAAGGTGACGGATTGACCATTTGGTGTAATCACATCATCCTCCGTGGTGGCAGTTCCATTGTCATCATAATCTGCAAAGTCCAGCGTATAGGTGTCTTGATTCAATAAAGAGTTTAAATTAGTAGCCGTTAAACTTACACCATTCACAGAGGTGAAAATTTGACCTCTTTGAAGATTTGCCGCACTGGCCACACTATTATTGAGTACCAGTCTGATAATTCCAAAGACATTGGTAGAACTTCCGGGCTCAAAATAAAAATTAAATTCAAGTCCATTACTTTTAAAAACCCCGACAAGCTGTTGTTCCAAAGCAATATAATCACTGACGATCACGCTAAAACGATCGACCGTTTGTCTTTGGTAGATAAGGCTTTCAAATAATTCTTCCGGACTTGAAAAGCTATTTAAATAGGCCGCATATTCTTCGTTTGTTGAAAACCGGTCATTCGCCAAATCTGGAACTTCACTTTTATATAAATAAACGGCATTCATGGCCTTCCAAACAAAATCTTTTATTTCTGATGTGGGTATGGCATTATCATCTTGATCTTCAAAGCAACTCGTCGTAAGACTGAAAGCTAAAAAGGCGATAAAGTAAATTTTAAATAGTCTCATAGGAATGTTTGTTTTCTTGTTCAATAGCAATGTATTGGTCTATAAAACTTTAAATTTACTTACATTATTGTAATTTAAAAATTATTTGTAACAAAACTTAGAGCAGTTCGTCGTAATGGTATAAACGGGAATAACTCATCTGTTTTAAAACTAAACAACTAATGACACAGGCTGATTTTGTAAAATTAGTGATGCCTTTTAAAGATAAGGTATTCCGATTGGCAAAGCGACTATTGGTTTCGAAGGAAGAAGCCGAAGATGCCACGCAGGAAATATTGATGAAGCTATGGAACAATCAAGATAAAATTGAAGAGTATAAAAATGTAGAAGCCTTTTCAATGACCATGACCAAGAATTTTTGTCTGGATCGATTGAAATCAAAACAGGCACAGAATTTGAAAATCGTTCATAGCAATTATCAAGATAACACGACATCCTTACAAAAACAGGTAGAATTAAATGACAGTTTGGATTGGGTTTCAAAAATAATCGAAGCCTTACCGGAACAACAAAAAATAATATTACAGCTACGGGATATTGAACAATACGAATTTGAGGAAATAGCAGAGATGCTCGAAATGAACCAAACCGCCATTCGTGTTGCCCTATCTAGAGCTAGAAAAACAATAAGAGAACAATTAACAAATACACATCGCTATGGTATTAGATAATATAGAAAAGCTATTGGAGAAGTACGACAATGGCGAAACAAGCCTAAAGGAAGAGCAAGAGTTGCGAGCCTATTTTGCTCAAGATAATGTGGCTCCACATTTGGAATCTTACAGAGCACTTTTTCAGTACTTTGCTCAAACCCAGAAAGAGCAGTTTACCAAA
>JBGSXJ010000121.1:0-12068 GCA_041751535.1 Aquaticitalea sp. | reverse complement strand
TATCAAAGAAACCATCAAAGGCTTTAACATGATTATGGATGGTGAATTGGATCACTTGCCAGAAGCTGCTTTTAACCTTAAGGGAACTATTGAAGAAGCGATTGAGTCAGGAGAAAAAATGTTGGCCGAAGTTTAAAAATTGGTTGGCAGTATTCAGTCGCAGTCATCAGTGATTGTGAACTGCAAACTGCGACTGCAAACTAAAATCATATGTATTTAGAAATTGTATCGCCAGAGGCTTCATTAGTGCGCGGAGACGTAGAAAGTGTTACTGTACCTGGTGTGGATGGGGAATTCCAAATGTTGAATAACCACGCCGCTATCGTTTCCTTATTGGGTGAAGGTAAAGTGAAATTCAAAGGCACTGCAACCATATCGGAAGGCCATGAGAGCAAATTTACCCAAGAAGATGGTAAATGGGTGATGAACATCATGAGTGGTACGGTAGAAATGAGAGATAATAAAGTTATTGTTTTGGTGGATTAATTGCACCGCAATTCTTAAAATATAAAAAACGTCACGCCAAATAAGCGTGACGTTTTTGGTTTATTGTTTTGATGCTAACCAGTTATTACGCTTGGCTATTGCCTTTTTTGTTAATTCTTCTGTGTTGTCAGCCATTAAACTTAAATCATAAGATACTTCGGTTTTGATAGTGAGAACTCTTTCTATTCGCTTTCCAAAACGTTCAAAAACAACATGTACCTTATCGCCCACCTTGAAATTGTTCAAAATAGCATTGATGGACACATTGCCTTCCACCACTATCGATTCCACCTGTAGAATTTTATCGTCCTTTTGCAGTCCTGCCTCATACGCTGCTGTTCCAATTATTGGATTGCTCATGAGTTTTTGGCTTCTCACATTGGCCCCAAAGTCGATACTGTTTTTAAGTTCCAAAGACACGCCCATTTGCTTTAACAGTCGGCTATAATCTGGCATTTCGCTTTTGTAGATGTAGTCATTGAAAAACTGGTCTCCAAAGGTCTTTCCTGCATAGGTATTTAGAGTTTTGTGAAGATCTTCAATTGTGTACCCTATTTGGGTTTTCCCGTACGTATTCCAAACCAATTTCATATAGTCATCTAAATTCAAATCGATGTCCCTCAAGGATAGGTCCAATGCCAATCCCAACATGCTTCCATACGAATAATAGGAGATAAACGTGTTTTCCCTATTGACCTCATCTACCGATTTTGCCGCATCTACAAAAGGTGCTTGGTAGCTCATCTCCATTGGATTGAAAAACTGTCTTGCTGGTGACGTCCACACATAATTGAAGGTGCCTATAAGGCCTTGTATGTACTTTTCCCGAGTGATGATCCCGGAGCGAACAAGTGATAAATCGTCATAATAACTGGTAAAACCTTCAGCAAACCATAACTCACCACTCATATTTGCTTCATCAAACTTAAAAGGTTCGAGTGCTTTTGGACGGATGCGCTCCACATTCCAACAGTGGAAAAACTCATGGGCAACCGTACCGATGTTCTGTTCGATGCCACCGGTTGCCAGACTTCGCTGACTTACCACATAGGTGGAGTTGCGATGTTCCATACCGTCACCACTGGCATTGGGCATATAACAGGCCAGAAAAGTGTATTCGTTATAATCGTATTTTGGAAGCTCGCCAAACACCTGTTCCTGTTCGAGGACTATTTTCTTTATGTGTTCAATGTAAGTATTTGCATGTTCATCAGTTGCATTTTCGTCGTGGAGCACCAAGTTGATCGTTTGACCTTTTACATTAAAGCTTCGTTTTTTGAAATCAGCGATTTCCACCGGACTGTCCATAAAATATTGCAAGTCTTTAGCATAATACGTAGTGTTCTGCTGATGTTTTAACTGTGTTGCGATTTTCCAATTGAGATCTTCCCGAAGGTTGAAAGTGACTTCCATTTCCTTTTCCGACAATTCCGGAACATAGATAAAGGTTGCTGGCATGTTGAGATGGGCATGCGTCTCATCGACTTGAGCATACGTGCCATCACCATGATTGGCAAACAAGATGTAACTGACATTGATGATACCATCATGACCTTTGACGCGCCATGCATAGGGATTTGGTCGCGTGGTTTTTAAAAGATTGCCTTTACTGTCGGTGACTTCTACGTTGTAGACGTTCTTGGCAAACTCGTGAAGTGCATAGCGACCTGGTGAGGAGCGACTCATCCTGAATTCTATTTCGTCAGCTTTTAGGTCTGTAAATATAGCTTGTACAGTTGCTTCGTGATGGACGGCGTTTTCGAAGGAAATTGTGTATTTGGAAGCTACTTGAGCCTGTATACTACTGATGAAGAATATTAAAAACAGGCTGTGAAAAAATCGGTTCATACTTTAAATTTTGAATATCAAATATACGGTTTACTTACTTTTTAATCTTTAACATATTCTAAAATATCGGCCGGTTGGCAATCGAGTGCTTCACAAATGGCTTCAAGGGTCGAAAATTGAATGGCTCTATTGCATTATCAGTTTCAATAATGATGCTTTTGATGTAACAAAAGTCAACATTCTACTACTTATTGAATATTAACGCTTATGTTTCTTGAAAACTTAAATTAAAGCGTTTATCTTACAGCTTTCAACTAAAACATCAACCTATGTTAGAGTGGTTTTCAGATTTAGAATTGTTTTCAAAATTTTATTGGCTCATTACCATCATCGGTTCACTTGTATTTCTCATTGTAGTCATCATGACCTTTGTTGGTGCTGATGGTGCTGAAGATTTTGAAGGCGTAGATGCAAGTATCGATGCAGATACTGGCATTGAATTTCAATTCATTTCCCTTAAAAGCCTTATCGGGTTTTTTACGATTTTTGGTTGGAGTGGGATTGCTTGTATCGATGCCGGCCTTTCAAAACCGATAACCGTTCTTATTTCAGTGATTTGTGGTTTGATAATGATGACCATCATGGCAGCCATGTTTCACTATATGAAAAAGTTGACCGATAGCGGCACTTTGGAATATAAGAATGCCCTCAATGCTGTTGGGGAAGTGTATTTGACCATTGGTGCCAACCGCTCCAGAATGGGCAAAGTAAGTGTCAGGGTCCAAGGCACTTTGAGAGAACTGGATGCACTTACAGATTCCTTTACCGAATTAAAATCTGGAACCATTATTAAAATTGTCGATGTCACCAGCAATGGCATTTTGATTGTGGACCAAAACATAAAACCAATTGAACCAATAAACCCAGAAAATTATGAACTTCCTCCTAGCTCAAGATAGCTTTAATTTAGGATTGCCTATTGCCGTGATTGTTGCGATACTTTTTGTATTTGTCTTTTTAATTATTTTAATCAAACGCTACAAACGCTGTCCGTCAGACCGTATTTTGGTGGTGTATGGAAAAGTGGGTGGCGGCCAATCGGCCAAATGTATCCACGGTGGTGCAGCCTTTATTTTTCCGGTCATTCAGGATTACGAATTCTTGACCTTAACGCCCATGTCCATTGAGGTGAACTTGGTGAATGCCTTGTCCAAACAAAATATTCGTGTCAATGTACCCTCCCGTTTTACGATTGGTATTTCCACCGAGCCAGGTGTCATGCAAAATGCTGCCGAACGTTTGTTGGGATTACCAATGACCGACATACAGGAACTTGCCAAAGAAATCATTTTTGGCCAGCTGCGTTTGGTGGTTGCTTCCATGGATATTGAGGAGATCAATAATGACAGGGATAAATTCCTGACCAATATTTCACAAAGCGTTGAATCTGAACTTAAAAAAGTAGGTCTAAAATTGATCAACGTGAACATTACGGATATCGTTGACGAATCCGGATATATTGAAGCATTGGGTAAAGAAGCTGCGGCCCATGCCATCAATGCCGCCCGTAAATCGGTTGCAGAGAAAGTAAGGGATGGATCCATCGGGGAAGCCAATGCTGTACAAGACCAACGTTCTAAAGTTGCTGCTGCCAATGCACAAGCCGTGGAAGGTGAAAATACCGCAAAAATCGCGGTGGCAAATTCCGATTCCTTGCGTCGTCAGCGTGAAGCAGAAGCAGACCGTGTGGCCACAGCGTCTGAAAAAGTACAAACTGCAAAAGGTTTGGAAGAATCGTATGCTGCAGAAAGAGAAGCAGAAATAGCAAGAGCTGATCGTGAGCGATCTTCTCAAATAGCTGATATCATTGTTCCAGCAGAAATCGATAAACAAAAAGTGGAAATCGATGCCGAAGCAGACGCCGAGCGCATTAGAAGACGCGCAAAAGGCGAAGCCGATGCCATTCTATTTAAGGCACAAGCAGAAGCCCAAGGTCTATATGAAGTGTTGACCAAGCAGGCTCAAGGTCTGGACCAAATTGTGAAAGCTGCCGGAAACAATTCCAAAGATGCTGTTTTGCTATTAATTGCTGATAAATTACCCGAATTGGTAAGAATGCAATCGGAAGCCATCAAAAACATCAAGATTGATAAAATTACTGTTTGGGAGAATGGTGGTAATGGCGAAGGAAAATCGTCCACTGCCAATTTCCTATCGGGAATGTACAAGTCTGTTCCGCCATTACAGGAAATGTTCAACATGGCTGGTATGGATTTGCCTGAATACCTTAAAGGAAAGGATAAAGAAGCAACAAGCACTACTTCCAAAGCTTCAAAAACCACGGAGAAAAAAGACGATAACCAGTCATAAGGTGCATTTTTTAAATTGACAAAAAACCGAAAGGAATACGCAATTATAAATGCCATTAACATAGTTTTAAGTGATAATTGTTTACGATTTCATAACTTTACCCGCTAAAACCAGTGAACCTTGGCACTAGAGCTGCAAGACATTCCTCGTGTAAAAACGCTAACAAAGGAGGCGTTTATAAGAGACTATTTCAAACCACAAAAGCCTGTGGTGATAGAGCGTTTTATAGAGGATTGGCCAGCGTACACCAAGTGGAATCTCGATTATATCAAAGCCACGGTTGGCGATAAGATCGTTCCGTTGTATGACGATCGGCCGGTGGATCACAAGGAAGGGTTCAATGAGCCCCACGCCAAAATGAAGATGAAGGATTATATTGACCTTCTCAAACGTGAGCCTACCAAATTCCGTATATTTCTTTGGAATGCCTTAAAGGAAGTGCCTCAATTACAAGAGGATTATACCTATCCCGATTTTGGATTGAAACTGATGAAAGGTTTGCCGATGTTGTTTTTTGGAGGCACCAATTCACATACCTTCATGCACTACGATATTGACCTTGCCAATATATTTCATTTTCAATTTGAAGGCACAAAACAGTGTATATTATTTGATCAGTCACAAAATAAATATCTGTATAAAATTCCGCATTCGCTTATTACACGGGAGGATATCGATTTCTCTAATCCCGATTTAAGTAAATGGCCAGCACTCAAGCATGCCAAAGGTTATATTACCGAACTCAACCATGGTGAAGTGCTCTATATGCCAGAAGGCTATTGGCATTATATGAAATATATCACACCTGGATTCTCGATGAGTCTGCGTGCCATTGCCAGAAATCCAAAAAACTTTAGCAGGGCGGTCTATAATATTGTGATTATGCGTCATTTTGATAATTTGATGCGCCGCATTAAGGGTCAAAAATGGATCGATTGGAAGAATGAAGAAGCCATAACGCGAACACATTTGAGCTTAAAATAAAATGAAGCCTTGTTAAAAAGTTATAATATATTTGTCCGATATTAATTTAAAAGAATGAAAATGAAAAAACTAATTGTATTAATTGCCGTATTAAATATCTCTTTTGCAAACGCCCAAGCATTTAAAGGAAGCATGGATAATAAATTACAGATAGGCGCCAGTCTTCAAGATGCTGCTACTGGCATCAATGTGAGTTATGACTATGGTCTTGGCGATAATATTTCGGTTGGGATTTCCTCGGGTTATGCCTTGAGCATCGATAGTGCTATTGATGCCGATTTTGGAGATCGCTTTGATCTAAAAGGCCGTTTTAATGCACATTTGGGAAGCATTCTAGGTGTGAGCGAGAACTTTGATTTATATCCCGGTTTGAATCTAGGCTTAAAGAACTTTGGTGGTCATGTAGGTGCCCGTTACTTTTTTTCTGAAGGCTTGGGTGTGTTTACCGAAGCAGTTTTTCCAATTGCGAAGTATGACACTGGCGATTTAAGCCCTGCAGACTATATACATAATCAGTTTACGGTGAATCTAGGTGCTGTATTCAATTTTTAAGCACTGATTCCCTAAGTATAGATCAGCATTGGCTTTAGGTCGGTGCTGATTTTTTTATGCCTTATGTTGAATGAAAATAGAGAATAGAGCATAGAATATAGACAGCTAAAAACGAGGATCAAGAGGCTAGAAAAAAAGAGGTTAGTGGATAGATGTTAGAGGGTAGTTAAGCCATACTAAAACTTCAAATGGCAAATCACAATCCCGAGACTTCGGGACAAAAATCGTATATCGTATATTATAAATCCCTAATGCCTCATTCCTCATTCCTTTAAAAAGAGAATAGAATTTAGACCCTCTAACTATCAGGAATTGAGAACAGACTAAAAATGAACGATTGACGTTTAGTGATTACTAATTGGCGAATTGACTCTACATACACTTCCCATACTCTATCCACTCATCATCCATACACCATCCATATACGATCTGTCACCTTTGATGGACTATCTTGGGAGTATCTAGGGAGTATCCATGGAGTATCTATGGAGTATCTATGGAGTGTCTATTAAATTGACTCGTCCTTGACCCGTCCTAAAATAACTATACAGATTAATAAATAAATCCTGATATAATTATACAACTATAATTGTTAATCCTAAAACAACTATACAATTTGTCATTCTATCAATGTGTTGACTTTATCGTATACCAAATGACTTTCCCAACCTCGATATAGGAGGTAATCAGCGAGTTTCTTTTTCTTTTTTTGGCTATTGGTTTCTCTGATGGTTGCGGCTTTCTTTTCAGCCAATTCATGAAATGTGGCTAGATAGTCGCTATCAGAAATGTCCTTTAAAGCCGAAGTAATAAGATTTTTGGTGATGCCCTTTCGTTTTAATTCTTGTGTAATGCGGTATTTGCCCCATTTCTTGATGCGGAACTTTCCACTGACAAAGGCTTTTGCAAAGCGCTCTTCATTTAAAAAATTCTGATTGAGCAAGTGCACCACGATCAGGTCAATGGCCTCGGGAATCATGTGCATGGAGTGTAGTTTTTGCAGCACTTCGGTATGGCAACGCTCTTGGTAACTGCAATACTGCTCCAATTTTGATTGCGCTTCCTGCACGGAATAAACTTTAGTAGGCTTCATGTTACAAATAAATAACATATTCATAATACTCACAACTATACACAGAACAGCAATTACCAATACCTTTACAATGGAAGTTTAAAATCCGCCATGATCCATCGGTTTCGTACCGCATCACAGTAAGCGATCGTTGAATAAAGCCTTCTCACCATTAAAGTTTTGAGTAAGTGGCTTGCAATGGGTCTTTTAACTGTTAATATGTAAGATTTTTGTTGATAAATCGTCATCAGTGAACCAATTAACATTCAGATATTTAGATTATCTTTGCATGTTTGTAATAGTACAAGAACAATTAAATCCCTCTATGATTAAAAAATACTCCCTCGTATTAGTAGCATTCTTGTGCTTTGTTGTGTCTGGGTTTGGGCAGGTAGCTCAATTTAATTTTCCAGCAACCAACTCTCTACAATTTTCCATAAAAGATGCTAATGTTGCTGTTAGCAACTTAACATTGTCTGCTGGTACTATAGAGACAAATGTTACTTTCGGTACATACTTCCCGAATGAACCATATATTGAGGAAACTGGAGGTTGGAATGCACCATCTCAAGCAGCTGCCAAAAACTTTAACTTTACAATTTCAGCAAATCCAGGCTATCAATTTACAATTACCAATATATCTTTTAGAGCTTATGCAACCGGAGCCGGGCCTTCTGCTTTTGGTTTTGCCATCGGATCGACGGACATATATTCTGTAAATGCACCTGACGCTGGTTTAGTGGCAGTTAATCAAGCCGTTACAGGACAATCTAATCTTACAACCGCAACAATAAAAATTCAAGGATGGTTAAATGGTTCTAGAAGTTCAATAGGTAACGGAGTTTTTAGATTAGATGATGTAGTAATTACCGGTACAGTAACTGCTATTTCTACAGCAGATCCAAATCTAACAAATACAGGAACCCCAACAGATCATGGTTCAGTTTGCCCAAGCACTTCAGCAACAACAAGAACTTATACAATTACGAATAGTGGCACCTTAACAGCTAATGGTATCACCGTAAATTCAAGTGACCCACAATTTGTGGTCAGTGGTCTTTCATCTACTTCAATTGCGGCTGGAGGCACGGCAACTTACAATGTTACTTTTACGCCTGCTACAGCGGGTGCCAAATCGTCGACGATTACAGTTGCGAGTACAACAGGTGGTAGCAATTCGACTACTAGTAGTTTAACAGGAACTGGTACCACTGCAGTTACTCAAGCGGTCACATCTGCAGTTGCTAGCGCCGTCACTGTCACCACTGCAACCCTAAACGGAAATGTGACAACATTAGGAATTTGCCCAAGCACTATCGAAAAGGGTTTCGTGTATTCAGAAACAAGTTTAAATCCTGATCCTTTTAGTGGGGGTGCCAATGTAACCAAAACTCCCGTGGCAGGTATTGCAACTGGGGCATTTAATTTGGGGATAACAGGTCTTACCAATGGAACAGGATATAGTTTCAAACCGTATGTTTACAACGGGACCACTTATAATTATGGTGCTATCCGAAATTTTACTACACCAATTGAGGCAGATTTTTGCAATCTTCAATTTCCAGCAAACGAAACCATTACAGTGGGTGGTGCCTTTAATGTGTGGGGTCGAGTTTATGAACCTGGAATCACCACAGTTTCTGGAGCAAATGCAGCCGTTTCAGCCTGGATAGGTTACAGCACAACAAATAATAATCCAAATAACTCAGGTTGGACATGGGTGCCAGCTACCTTCAATGCTGAATTTGGAAATGACGATGAATACGTGGCAAATATCGGAGCAGCCATAACTTCACCAAACATTTATTATTATGCGAGTCGTTTTCAAATAAGTGGTGGACCATTTAGTTATGGGGGAATTAGTCCTCCAAGTGGTGGTGGTTTCTGGAATGGAGGTACTTTCATTTCCGGTGTTTTAACAGTAAATCCAGACCAAGTCAATTTTTGTAATGTTGATTTTCCTAAAATGGAAACCATTGAACTTGGGAATACATTTAACGTGTATGCACAGGGTTATGAGCCTGGGGTTACAGATGCGCCAGGAGCAGGCACAGGTTTAGAAGCTTGGATTGGCTATAATTCCAATGACATGGATCCATATAATGGTGCTGGTTGGACTTGGGTTATTGGTACTTATGATTCAGATTCAGGCAATAATGATCAGTATGTTGCCAATCTTGGTGCCGTCATACCTTCTTCAGGCACTTATTATTATGCCAGTAGATGGCGGCTTAATGGAAGTTCTTTTTCTTATGGCGGTATTGCTTCTAATAACGTTGGTAACTTTTGGGATGCCATCAACAACAATGGCATTTTAACTATAACCGATCCACCCTTGGCTGATGTGGTGATTACTGAGATAATGTATGATACTCCCTCAACAGATGACGAATGGATAGAAATATGCAATGTTTCTGGAACATCACAAAATTTGAGTAGTTATATAATTCGAGTTAATGGCACAAATCGGTTTACATTTCCGGTTGGTACGTTTATAGCTGATGGTGTATGTGTCACCGTATCCCTTGGAAGTAATGGTGATGGTATTTACAATAATAGTTGTCCATTTACACCTGATTTTGGAATAGGAGCCTCATCTGGTCCGACTAATATTTTACCCAATAACACTGGTCCCTATAGCATACAATTAATTGCTTCCAATGGCATTTCTATTGCAGATGAAGTCAGTTATGGTTCAGGAAATGGAGCTAATGGTAATGGTTCCAGTTTACACTTAAGTGATGCCACCTTGGACAACTCTAGTGCAGGCAATGGAAACTGGACTACAGTTCCAACAGGTGGTTCACCAGGAGTCAACTCTTTAGTGTCGCCTTGTTCTCCTCTAGAGCCAGAAATTAATGTCGAAGGTGATATAGGCTTTTTTCCTGATATCGCAAATAATGACACCACCCCAAGTGGTACGGACAATACACTTTTTGCTGCGCAATTCATCGGTTCTTCACAAGAGAAAGGATTTCGAATCCAAAATCTCGGTATAGTCGATTTGATTATCTCCAGTATTAGTATTATAGGAACCCATCCCGGAGACTTTACGATTTCCATTCCTCCTGCTACAATCATTCCTTCTGGTGGTATGACTACCTTTGAAGTGTCATTTTCTCCTTTGGCAGCTGGTGTAAGGACGGCAGATGTTCAAATTATTAATAATGATGTCAATGAAGGCACTTTTACATTTCGTATTCGTGGTACAGGAGAGTGTATTGCTAACCCCATTACAATTTTTCCAACATCAGGACCAGAAAATACGGTGGTAACTGTCAATGGGAATAATTTAACTGGAGCTACAGCATATTTCAATGGTCTTGCAGCTATAGTGACTCCAATATCCAATACATTTATGGAAGTGACCGTACCTGCCAACGCAGTTACAGGCAATTTGGAAATTATTGATGGGCTTGGATGCCCTGGTGCAACTGCTTTTACCGTAATTGATACTAGAATCTCCGAGTGTGAAGGTGGGGGAACTTTAGGTGAACTCTTTATTAGTCAAGTGACTGACTCACCAACCGGAAGCCTTACTTATGTGGAACTATATAATGCTACCCCAGGAGCCATTAATTTTGCAACCACTAATTACAGTTTAAGTCTTTATAATAATGGAAATACAGGCAGCCCAACAGGTACGATTCTGATCAATTCCGGCACAGTTGCTCAAAATGGAACCTTCGTAATTGTTATGGGAGTTACAACTACAACTTGCCCAACCTCTGGGGGAGATGGAAGTTTAGGTCAATTTACGTCTTCAAACAGTTCTCTAAGTATTAATTTCAATCAAACTGGTGATAGTACCACGGGTCATGATTATATTGGTCTTTACAATAGTTCCTCAACATTGGTGGATGCCTTTGGTGTATTCGGTAGTGGCAATTGGGCGAATGGTCTAGGTTTGGGGACAGCCGGTGCAAATTTTGAGCGGCGAATTGATGTGACTGTACCCAATACAGCTTTTACAACCTCCGATTGGAACATTTCAAACTGGAATACGTGCAGCGATGTAAACTACAATGGCATTGGTACTTTTGATTTTTCGCTTGCAAATCCACCATCAGTAAGTGTTCTATCTGAACCTATGGTGGGGTGTAATTTGACTACTCAATTAACAGTTTCTGGTGTGGAAGGTGTTGGAGGCGGCAATCCCTTGGCCTACCAATGGTATTATAATGCCCCTGGGACTGCCACGTGGGTCGAAATTTTAAGTTCCAATCCAGACTATACTGGCCAACAAGATGCGGCGCTTAATATTCCAAACACTCTGAATTTTGATCAGTATCAATATTATTGCCAAGTTCGGGAAAATACCGCTACTTGTTATGCAGCGAGCAACGCAGTAAGAATCGTTTTAAACGCCAAAAGATGGAATGGATCTGTTTCCAACAACTGGAACACAGCTGCCAACTGGACACCTTCTGGAGTTCCAACAATTGCAAATATGGTGATTATCCCAAACATCACAACATACCCAATTTTAGCTGGAACTCCACCTTTACCACCCACTGGTTCGCCTCCGGTATATGCTAAATCTTTAGTAATTCTCAATAGCGCCAATTTGGAAGTTCAAACCGGACAGAATCTGATCGTAGAAAATTGTATCATCAATAACGGCACCATCGATCTAAAAAACACTGCCAATCTGGTACAAATTGATGAAGACAACCAAAATAGCGGAAATGGCAACTTTTTTATGGAGCGCACTGTAAATAATATAGGCACTAATAACTATATCTATTGGTCATCTCCTATAGCCGGATTTGATATTTCAGGAATTCCGGGTTCGAACACACATCGTTATTATTGG
>JBGSXJ010000120.1:0-5774 GCA_041751535.1 Aquaticitalea sp. | reverse complement strand
TATAAAGAAAACAGTTAGACCCAATACGGCTAAACCAGCAACTCCAAGTCCCATAACCGTACCGCCACCAAAAGAGATTTTAAGCGCATTGGGTAAACTTGTACGAGCGGCTTGAGTAGTTCTTACGTTGGTTTTTGTTGCGATTTTCATTCCGATGTTGCCAGCAAATGCAGAGAAAAATGCACCAAAAATAAAGGCAATGACAATCAGCCAATGCGTAGTTTCAACAACTTGAGAAACTACAAATAATGCGATACTCACAATCACGACAAAAATTGCTAAAAGCCTATATTCTGCATTTAAGAATGCAAGTGCACCTTCGTAAATATAATCTGAAATTTCTTTCATCTTTCCATCCCCAGCGTCTTGTTTCATTACCCAGGATTTCTTTACAAGCATGTAAACTAATCCTAAAAGCGCCAGTACAATTGGCATATAAATCATCATTGATTCCATATTAGTTATTTGATTTTGGTTAATATTTTGCTGGGCAAAAGTAGTAAAATAGAATTAATTAAGAAACCTTTAAGAAGAATGAAAATTCTGTTTCTATAAACAAAGCTCAAACCGGGTTGGTTTGAGCTTTGTATTTAATAGTATCGCGATATAAAAGTGTGACTATATAGTGAAGTTGCCGTTGGCCTTATGCTCGCTATTTTCATAACGTTCAATGCATTTGTGTAAGATGTCATAGGCCTCTGAAGCATTTCCCCAACCACCAACGTCCACTTTTTTCTTCTCTAGGTCCTTATATACTTGAAAGAAATGCTCAATTTCCTTGATGTGGTGCAGGTTCATATCTGTTAAATCGTTAAGGCTATTCCAGATAGGGTCGGAGACAGGTACACAGATGAGTTTTTCGTCATTGCCTTTTTCGTCGGCCATATGAAAAACCCCAATTGGTTTTACTTGCATAACGCACATTGGGAAGGTTGGTTCGGTTCCTAATACCAAAACGTCCAAAGGATCGCCATCAAGGGCTAAAGTTTCCGGAATAAACCCGTAATCGGCAGGATACATCATGGAAGAGAACAGCAAACGATCAAATCGGATTTTTTTTAATTCAAAATCATATTCAAATTTATTGCGGCTTCCTTTTGGTATTTCGATGAGTACATCGAAGGTCTTTTTTTCTGATATTGTCATTTTCTATTATTTTCGGACTGCAAAGATAGGTAAGTATGAGAGTATGAACAACAATTGAAATAAAAGTAATATTACCAAAGCTATACCATACGCTAGAATGTTAAATTAAAAACAGCCATGTTTAATTTTACTATCTTTCTACCATCACATTTATATACTAGATATTATGCGCTTTCTTCTACTGATCACAGTTTTTACTTTTGCCATTATAAATATTCAAGGGCAGACCCAACCTTGGCAAGGAAAATTTGAGCCTATTGATAATATGATAGCTCCGCCAAACACCTACAGGACTGCCAGTGGTGCTCCAGGGAAAGCTTATTGGCAGCAAAGGGCAGATTATAAAATTCAGGCGACGATAGACGAGAAAACCAATGTATTGAGTGGCGAAGAAACGATAACCTATCACAATAATTCCCCTGATGACTTAAGTTATATTTGGATTCAGCTGGAGCAAAATGTCAATAAAAAGGAAAATCCAGATTTTGGCAATGCTTTTGGTGGGGTGAAAGATTCCATCAATACACGACAAATGCAATTGTTGACACGAGCCATTGATTTTCCTGCGGGCTACACTATCAAATATATAAAGGATGCTTCGGGCAGTCCTTTAAAGGCATTTGTGAATAATACCATGATGAAAGTAATTCTAAACGATCTCCTTGAATCAGGTTCTTCCATGACTTTTTCATTGGCTTGGTCTTATCCGATAACTGACCGAAGTTTATTTTTATTATCCCGTGAAGGTTATGAATATTTCCCTGCAGATAAAAACGCCGTGTATCTCATTGGACATTGGTTCCCTAGAATGGCGGTTTATAATGACACAGAAGGTTGGCAAAATCAACAATTTAGGCGACTTGGGGAGTTTGCACTTGAATTTGGTGATTATGATGTAAAAATTACTGTACCTGAAGACCATATTGTTGCATCTACTGGAGAATTGCAAAACAGCGGCGATGTACTGACTAAAGAACAACAGCAACGATTTGAAATGGCAAAAAAATCATTTGACAATCCTGTTATGATTGTCACCACGGAAGAAGCCATTCAAAATGAAAAGACCAACACAACAAAAACAAAAACATGGAATTTTAAAGCTGAAAATGTTCGGGATTTTGCCTTTGCGTCTTCAAGAAAATTCATTTGGGATGCGCAGGCGCATCAATTTGATGATCATATCACCATGGCAATGTCCTATTATCCAAAAGAGGGTTTGCCAGTATGGAGTGAAGAATCCACAAAAGCAGTTGTAGCGGCATTAGAGGTGTATTCCGAAGCTACTTTTGATTATCCTTACCCAGTAGCCATATCAGTTAACACCTCAAATATTGGTATGGAATTCCCTATGATTAGTTTTAATGGAGGAAGACCTGTAAACGGTACAATGAGTGATAATGCTAAATCTGGAATGATCGGTACCATTGTTCATGAAGTAGGGCACAATTGGTTTCCGATGATTGTGAGTTCGGACGAACGTAAATGGATGTGGATGGATGAGGGCCTCAATACGTTTTTGAATGAACGGACCATGGCGGAAAAATATCCACAATACCACAGTACTGTCCCTAAAGACATTGTTCCATTTATGTCGGGGGACAAAAATATTTTGCGACCTATCATGACCACATCAGATAATGAATTGTTAAGTCAGTTTGGAGCAAATTTTTACAAAAAACCCACCGTGGGATTGCAAATGCTACGCAATTCCATCATAGGTGAAGAGTTATTCGATCAAGCTTTTAAAGAATATGCTAATAGATGGAAATATAAACATCCAAATCCGGGCGATTTGTTTAGAACTTTGGAAGATGCCACAGCAACCGATTTGGATTGGTTTTTTAGAGGATGGTTTTTCACCACGGATAATGTTGATATGGAAGTATCGAATGTGAAGTGGTTTAAGGTATCTGAATCAGATCTTAATATAGAAGACCGAAACAAAAAGTTGAAGTTTAACATTGAAGGCGAAGGCACAAAAAAGGAAGCGACAGATTTTTCCGGTGGTCCAGAAATGATCACTATGACTGAAACTCCAGACCAAGCATATGGAGGCTTCTTATCGAGGATTGATGAGCCTGAAGTTCGCAAGCAGTTATCAGGTAAAAATATTTATGAAGTCACCATCAAAAACCTCGGGGGTTTGGTAATGCCCGTAATCATTGAATGGCATTATATGGATGGCACAAAAGAAATAGAAAGTTTGCCTGCAGATATTTGGAGATTGAACGAGTATGAAGTGTCCCAAACTTTCTTAAAAACCAAGGAAGTAAAGAAAATTACATTAGATCCAAACTTTGAACTGGCCGATACCGATACTGGTAACAACTCATTTCCAAAGACGGTTTCGAAATCAAAATTCGAGGAATTTAAAGACAAGAAAAAAGATTGATATTTAAGTCGTGATTTGTAATTAAAAATGAAACCCAAAACTACCCGTAACTCCAAAGTTACGTGCATCCGGTACATCGCGATAATTACCTCTAAAGTTAAAATCTAAACGGAAAACCTTAAAAATATTACCAACACCAACGCTGTATTCATAATAAATTTTATCAGTAGGTGCCACATAGATAAGTCCCGATGCGTTCAGGTCTCGGTTTTCTTGTGATATTTCTCCCCAAACACCTCTGATACTGACAATCTCACGTAAATTATACTTACGTAAAAAAGGAACTCTTGAGAAAAAGCGCCCATTGAAATTGTGCTCCAAATGCATGGACGTATATGTGTCTGTCACAAATTCATAAAAATCGAGTTGTGAAAAGGTATTGTAAATTGAAAAATAAGATTGATTGCCTGGTACAACACTCAATAAACCCAATGGCACTGCTCCAAAAGTTTTTCCCGCTTCGACACTGGCTGTTAAACGGCCAAGACCTCCAACCGGAATAGGTTGAATATACGACATTTGCACCTTGGTATAATCAAAATCACTGTCAAAGATACTCTTGTCTCCTCGGGTTACTTGTGCAAAAATGCTTGCAAAATCATCATTGGCATTTCGTCTCTCTACACCAAACCCGGTCATTTTCCGTTTCGGGAAATAGGAAATAGACAACGCACTCTCATATTGTTTGACTTCTGAAGATATTCCCGTAGAGGATTCTGGATCAAAATAATCTAAACTGAACGTGTTTGAAGCTGATTCTAAAGTCCGATAGCTACCATTGACTCTGAAAAGAACGTTCTTTATGGGTTCCATTTCTAAAGCTACAGATGTTAAACTGATGTTGGTAAGTTTATCATTCGGCCCTGTAGTAATCACTGCGGAGGAGGCGAGGCTCCGCCCCAAAACGTCTGTTGAGGCGGTAAGACTGGCTCCAATTTGTTCTACATCGCGCCTGTTTCCAGCGGAGAGAATCAAGCGGAATTTTTTATCTAAAAGCCACTTTCCGGAGATTCCATATTTAAACTTGTCATCTCTAAACCCATAAGCCAAAAAGCCTTCAAGTCGCCATAAATCGTTAGGTCCAAAATAGGTGCGTCCTCCTGTTCTAACGCGTACTCCTTCTACTTCATTGTAGCCAAAAGTCGAGAATATGGGTCCGTAGTCAAAGTTAATACTCGGAAATTCGATGTAACCCGATGCTAAAATGCTTCCTAAATTATAAAGGCGTTTGAATTTTTTGACAGTTTTAAGTGTATCCAACATTTTATAAACACCTTTTTCGTCCTGATTCAGCGCTTCAAGACGGTTTTTTTCCCAAAAGGAATCATCCCTATTATATACATCCTCATTAAAGCTATAGACTTCTTCACTGTAGAATTTCTCATCTTTCGGAATATCAAACTGGTAATTATCAAACAATGTTGTTCGTTTTCCATAAACACCCCGAGATTGCTCCTTTTTATTGAATGCAAAATCAGACATCATATAATCTCGCTTGATAAGAAAGACCGAATCATTCAAAACCTCAAATTCCTGTTCAATGTAAATTTCTTTCACCCAATTGATGTTCGCGCTTTTTGAGGCTTGCAAA
Source organism: Aquaticitalea sp. (assembly GCA_041751535.1). Classification (GTDB taxonomy): domain Bacteria; phylum Bacteroidota; class Bacteroidia; order Flavobacteriales; family Flavobacteriaceae; genus JBPOFM01. Next base: position 645 of record JBGSXJ010000120.1, on the reverse strand, counting down.
TTTATTTGCTTAATGGCAAAAGTGGAATCATTGACCCAAAAATCACCTTTAAAGGTCAATTCATTTTTTCTGCGAGGATAGTATAGTATTTTGTAGCACCATTTGTTGTCGATATATGCACTGTCGGACAATACATAATTATAAGTGCCAATACCTGTTTTGGACAGTGGACTTACAAAACTCTTATCAAAAAACTGGAGATAGTTGTCATAAATATCAAACTCGTTGTATAAATCGCCAACAAAATCGATTATGATTTGATTGTTGCTAAACCCTGAATTTTTATTGCCCTTTAAATCGTTTTTTTCTTTTTTTAGGCGGTTATCGCCATAAACGATGCTTGAAGATTCATTGATAAAAATCGGCAAATACGTTTTTCCTGTGACCCTAGAGGTATCCACTTGGTCAAATACGAACTCCATACCCCTAAACAGCTTGCTCTTAATTAAAGTGCTATCAATGGTATTGAGATCGAATTCTACTTTTTCGTATTTCGTGTATTGATATTGATCAAATTGTCGCAATCCATTTTGACGTTTTCGTTCCCAGATTTTCTTAAGGATGGCGATGGCAGGGTTTTCAGATTCTTTTTTGGATTGTTTTCCGGTGACAATGACTACCTCATTGAGCTGTGAGGCACCTTCT
>JBGSXJ010000119.1:0-2672 GCA_041751535.1 Aquaticitalea sp. | reverse complement strand
TGGTACTCTGTTTTACTTTTTCTTCAAACTTTTCTCATAAATAGCAATCCATTCCTCCACTGTGATTTTTGAAGCGAGTTCGCCAATCAATTCATAGGGAATGTCTTCCGGTTTTTTAAATCGGATGCAGCTTTTTCCCATATCCAATTTGCGCTTGGAGTACTTTGGATATATAGCCACAAACCAGTCATGCAATTCTTTTACGCTGTAAATTCCCATATGATATAAGTTGATGGAATTTTTCTGCGAAGCATAACCCATAAACGGCAAAGGAAGTTCGGGTGTGCAATGATAACCACTTGGATACAAAGAATGCGGCACCACATAGCCAACCATACCATAACTGATGGTTTCCTCAAAACCTTGGGGAATATTGCTGTTGATGGTGTTGCGGAGTTTTAACAAGGCTTCTTTTCTATTCTCTGGAACTTGGGACATATAATTCTCGACGGAAGTTGCTTGATATTGCATTTTTGAAATGTTTAAGTGTAAAGTTAACAAAAATGACCTTTAATCTTATCAACTATGGTTTGAGCAAGTTTCTCTTTGCTTTCAACCGTCCAGCCTGCCACGTGAGGTGTCATTAAAACATTATCGGCCTTCATTAAGTATTGAAAAGCTGCAGGCATCTCGGAAGTGAACATATCTTCAAACGAGCTTTTTTCATATTCCAAAACATCCAATCCAGCGCCAAGAATTTTGCCCGATTTTAAAGCGTCCACTAAATCATTGGTGACAACACTCTTGCCACGCGCCGTATTGATAAGCCAAAATGGTTTGTGGAATTGATCAATGAATTTAGAATTGACCATTCCTAATGTTTCTGGCGTTTGAGGTGTGTGCAAACTCAAAACGTCGCTTTTTTGTTGTAGCTCTTGAAGTGATACTTGTTTGGCATTTTTGTCCCCTTTATGTTCATTGATGTCATAGCATAAAACGTCTACGTCAAAGCCCTGTAATTTTTTTGCGAAGGATTTTCCCATATTGCCGTAACCCATTAAACCAACCGTTTTTCCATCCAACTCAATACCTCTGTTGGCCTCGCGTTGCCACAATCCGTTGCGGACTTCGTGGTCAGCTTTGTTCAATTTGTTGAAAAGTGAAAGCAGCATGCCCAATGTGTGTTCGCCAACGGCATTGCGGTTGCCTTCTGGTGCTGCAATGAGGGTGATGCCTTTTTGTTTGGCATAGTCAACATCGATATTTTCAAGGCCCGCACCAACTCGACCTATGAATTTTAGGTTAGATGCAGCATCGAGAAATTGTTTGTCAATGGCAAAACGGCTTCTGATGATGATGCCGTCATAACTCGCCATTTTTGCTTCAATGGCTTCTTTTGAAGAGGTGTAGTCTTCATCATTTTGAAAGCCTAAATCGTTCAATTGATTGATGAGCAATGCGTGGTTGGTATCTAGGTGGAGGATATTCATCTAAATTTTTGGATACTGTGTTTGTGTTTTTTCATGTTGCACATTGCCGGTATGTGAAGTTGAAATTTTTTCGAATAAAAGGACAAAGACTTCCTCTTCATTTTTTGTCATTGGGTTATGTTCCACACCTTTGGGCACGACAATGAGTTCGCCTTCATGGACTACTTCGGTACGATCTCTAAACTGCATGTACAATGTGCCTTTGATGACATGAAACAATTCATCTTCATCGTCATGGCTATGCCACACAAAATCACCTTTGAGTTTTGCCAAAATGACTTGCATGTTATCAACCACGGTAATTTGATGTGGATGCCAATGCACATCGAATTTTGAAAATTTATCCTTGAGGTTGATGGGTTTCATATTGTAAATTTAAAAAGTTTTGCGTTAGCGATAGAAACGGCATCCTTTTCTTTTTTTAAAAAAAAGAAAAGATAGAGTGGATAGCGCGACCTGAAAGGTAACCTGTCTGCCGACAGGCAGGCGCCCAGAAACTTAAAACCCAAGAATGGCCTTTGCGATTAAGAAATACATTAAAATCCCAAATACGTCATTGCTTGTGGTGATAAAAGGCCCTGTAGCGACGGCAGCGTCAATACCGCGTTTGTCTAAAAAGATGGGGACAAATGTGCCGATGAGTGCTGCCATGATAATGACCGCAACCAGTGCGACGCAAATGGTAAGAGATTCATAGTATGTTGTTTGAAATGCAAAATGACTGATTAATAATACAATAACCGCGATTGCGAGACCATTGACCAAGCCCAATAAGGATTCTTTTAAAAGCCGATGAAAAAGGTTGCCATCGATAGAATCGTTTGCCAGACCTTGTACAATAATCGCCGACGATTGTACACCAACGTTACCAGCCGTAGCCTGTATTAATGGCACAAACATTAACAGTGCGGGGAATTTGAGTAAGGCGTCACTAAATCCGCTGATGATGCTGGCTGCTCCAATGCCTCCAAACATTCCAATCAATAACCAGGGCAGTCGTGCTTTGGTGAGTTCCCAAATGCTATCATCAGCTTCAACATCACTGGTAATACCTGCTGCCAATTGGTAATCTTTATCAGCTTCTTCCCTTAAAACGTCGACGATATCATCAATGGTAATTCTGCCCAATAAGGTCATGTTTTCATCCACGACGGGAATGGCCTCCAAGTCGTATTTGGCCATAATTTTTGCGACTTCCTCTACATCTTCTCCCACATCGACATAATCGACACTGGTAATATA
>JBGSXJ010000118.1:0-9340 GCA_041751535.1 Aquaticitalea sp. | reverse complement strand
GTGACGACCTTTACGACTGATTTTGTCTATGAAATATGTCCTAATGTAACCGTTCCTTTAGTTATTACTGCAACGCCTCAAAATTATAGCTTATCTGAAGTTACCATTTCATGGTATCAAGATGGAGGCCTTATACAAGGTGAGACAGGGTTGACACTACCCATATTGACGGGCGGTCTTTACGAAATTGAGGTAAGGTTCAATGCCACTGGCTGTACCGGGACCGCGGTACGTGAGGTTGTCCAGTTGGACAACTGCATCATACCGCAGGGCATCTCTCCCAATGGGGACGGGAAGAACGACACGTTTGATTTGAGCAACTTTGATGTTCAGCGCATCGAGATCTTCAACAGGCTCGGGACACTTGTGTACTCGAAGGACAATTACACCAATGAATGGTTTGGCCAGTCCAACAATGGCGATGAGCTTCCGGTTGGGACCTATTTTTACACCATGGTCTACGAGGGCGGTGCCAAGACGAAGAGTTCGTGGGTGTACATCAACAAATAAAACTAATCGATACACATAATAAATTGACATGAAAAAACTAATTATCATTTTAATGTTGCTCATTGCCATACAGGTGCAGGGACAGCAAGACCCTCAATATACGCAGTACATGTACAATATGAACGTTATGAACCCGGCGTATGCGGGCTCAAAGGAGAACCTTTCGTTCGGCCTTCTTTACCGCACGCAGTGGACAGGTATCGACGGGGCCCCTAAGACGGGCACGTTCTTTGGGCACATGCCGGTGAGCGACAAGATAGGTGTAGGCCTATCCGTGATCTCTGACAGGATAGGCCCGGTAAATGAGACCAATGCCTATGCCGACGTATCCTACACGTTGAGATTGGCGGGCCCCCACCGTTTGGCCTTTGGCCTCAAGGCCGGGGCGACCTTCCATGACCTGGGTTTGGGTGATGTGGACCTTATCGATCCCGACGACCCATTCTTCAACAATGTGAGCGGGGCGACCCCGAATGTTGGCGCGGGCGTCTTTTATTACACTGACAACTACTACCTGGCATTTTCTGTTCCCAATATATTGAGCTCGGTGAAGCTGGATGCCCAAGGGACTGAATATGGGACTGAGACGAGCCATTATTTTTTGACGGGTGGCTATGTGTTCCAGGTGTCGCCGAACACCAAGCTGAAACCTTCGTTTTTGGTCAAGTCCGCATTCAGCGCGCCCACCTCGTTCGATTTGAACCTGAACGCCCTTTTCTTTGAGAAGTTTGAGGTCGGTGCCTCCTTCAGGCTGGACGATTCGTTCTCGGGGCTGGTCAATTTTGCGATCTCACCGAACATACGTGTTGGGTATGCCTATGACAATGTGACCTCGGACATCAGGAGGTACGCCCCGGCATCGCATGAGATCATGCTGCTGTTCGATCTGAACTTTGCGAAGAAGATTTCGAGATCCCCTAGATATTTCTAATAAGTTAAGCTACACAAACATGAAAAAAATTAACATATTTATTGCCCTGGCCATATTGAGTGGTTTCAGCTTAATCGCCCAGAACAAGGACACCAGGGCGGCCGACAAGCATTTCGACCAACTGGAATTTGTCGAGGCGGCCAAGGACTACGAAAAGCTGGTGAGGGACGGAAAGGCCGATGCCTACGTGTATGCCCGTTTGGCAGAATCGTATTATAACGTTTTCGATTCCCAAAATGCGGAGCGCTATTATTACCAGGCGCTTGAGAACAACCCGAGCCCGGATTCGGAGATGGTCTACAAGTATGCCCAGATGCTCAAGGCCAACGGCAAATACGAGTTCTCCAACCAGGCGATGTCCCGCTTTGCCTCGATGCGCCCCAACGACAAGAGGGCGGTTGCCTTCAGGGAGAACCCCAACTATATCCCAAGGATCCTGGAGGGCGGAAAGAAGTTCAGGGTTGAGAACCTTGCGTTCAACTCGAAGTTCTCGGATTTTGGCGGGGTCACCCGGGACGGCAAGATATATTTCACCTCCGCAAGGGACGTGACGGGCAGCACCTATGGCTGGAACCAGGAACCGTTTTTGGACATCTATGAAGTCGAAAAGAACAGTGACGGGGGCTACGGCACCCCAAAGCCATTGAGCAGCAAGATCAACACGGCCTACCATGAAGGGCTTGTCTCTTTCAGCCCAGATGGGGGCACGGTGTATTTTTCAAGGGAAAGTTTTTATGAAAAGGAGTTTAAGAGAGATACCGTGACAAGGAACAAATTGGGCGCGATCCATCTTTACAAGGCAAGCACGCTGGGCTCCAAATGGGACAATGTGGAAGCATTGAACATAAGCCAGGACTATTCCTCAAAGAACCCTGCGGTGTCCAAGGACGGCAAGACGCTCTATTTTTCCTCCGACATGCCCGGTGGCTATGGCCTTTTCGATATCTATAAGGCTCCGATCAACGAGGACGGCACAATTGGCGAACCGGTGAACCTGGGGGATTCGGTGAACACGGAAGCGCAAGAGATGTTCCCATTTATCGGAGATGACGGGACGCTCTATTTTTCCTCCAACGGCCATTTGGGCCTTGGCGGGCTGGATGTGTTCTTTACCAAGGAGACCGATGGCCAATGGTCGCCGATACGCAATGTGGGCATCCCGATAAACAGCAACTCGGACGATTTTGCGTTCAGCATCGTCGATGCCACCGGTGAGGGCTTTGTGTCGTCGAACCGCCCCGGCGGGGTCGGCAGTGACGATATCTACCGCATCATCAGGCTGGAGGCACTCTGCGATGTGCTGATAGCTGCGACCGTGGTCGATGCCAATACCGGTGCACCGGTCAGTGGGGCCATGGTGACGCTGTACGATGACCAGGGGAACAAGATAGTGGCCAAGCCGACCAATGCGGCGGGCGTTGCGGAATTTATCGTGGAGTGCGACAAGGAAGTGGAGCTGGAAGTGGTCATGGATGGTTTTGAGAGCAAGAAGACTACGGTGGCGGGCACCCAGGAGAAAAATGTGGGCGTGACCATCTCCCTTGACCCTATCGACAAGATCATAGGCGAGGACAGTGTTGAGCTGAACCCGATCTATTTTGAGTTTGACAGGTCGAACATCACCAACGACGCGGCCTTTGAGCTGGACAAATTGGTCCAGGTCATGAAAAAATACCCTGACATGGTCATTGATGTGACCGCGCACACGGACAGCAGGGGCTCGGACGCATACAACATGAGCCTGTCGGACAGAAGGGCGAGGACCACAGTGCAATATGTCATTTCCAAGGGCATCGATGCGGGCAGGATCTCCGGTGCCGGCAAGGGTGAGAGCATGCCGAAAGTGGACTGTGGCTCAAACTGTACGGAAGACGAGTTTCAACAGAACCGTAGGTCGGAGTTCAAGATCGTAAAGGACGGAACAACAAAGCAGAAATAATTAATATCATTTATATTATAAAAAAATCCCTCCAATATTTGGAGGGATTTTTTTTGCTTAAATCCTTAGTAATAAAAGTATAGAAAGCGCTATTGCAATAATAGGTATTGACCAAAGCAAAAAAATATGATGCTTCTGTGTACTGCCTTTATTCAATTTCGCATTAAGTACTTTACGTTTCTTGCCGGTGTAGTAAATCCAGTTTCTAAAGGCCAGGATTACAACTCCAATGAAAAGCAAAGCCACTGACTTGGATGTTGAAAAAGTATCAACATGCATTTGTTTTAAGAAGAGTAAAAGAAATGTGCCTAGCAGCAATAGGATTGAAAACTGAAACAATAGGATGTAACATAGGGCTATGTCGTTAGACTTCGCTTTATATTTTGGTTTATAATACTGAAATACGCTAAAAAACAAAGAATCAAATTGTTCCATAAATATTGAGATAAAAAAAGCCACATCGTCAAGATGTGGCTTTTAACATATAAAATCTAATTATTGAGCATCAATAGAAATGTCATCAAGCTCGTAAGTACCATCAAAAGCGGGTTGACCACTTCCAACATATTTGAAGGCTATATGGATAGTGCCTGTTCCACAAGATAAGTCTACATTTCCTGAATTAAACCAAGTTCCAAAAAAATCGCTATCCTGAACAATATAACCATCAGAAACAATACCCCAATTTGCAGATGTTATACCAGATGGTGTACCATTCCAGTCATTAGAAAATAAAACTTGCATGGTACTTCCATCAGCAAAACTATTGGACGTTTTATATCTTAATGTTACTCCAGTATTGTTGTCCAAGTTAATTGCCGGTGTAATCAACCAGCCTATAGAACTGGCGTCACCAGAACCAAATGAGCCCATTCTGGCAGATTTTCCTAGTGAGGCATTTGTACCACCGAGCGTATAGGCTTCCCAGCCTTCAGTTCCTGCTTCTATGAAGTTGGTCCAGCCATTACCTGAAATGAGAGTATTCACCGTTTGAGTTTCAAAACTATCCATAAACAGATTGTTAGAGCCAACAGTAGCAGCTAGACCACATGAAAGTTCAATTGGGTCGCAGCGTAAGTCATTATCAAAATTAATTCCCTCTGGGCTATTAAGATAAATAGTATAAAAATCATCAAAAAAATCGCGTGTCAAAATACCATCAATACTACCCCTATTAGCAGGCAAATTGAGTGATTTAAAGTCGGCAAATGTACTTGTGCTTAAAATGACAGAAGTACCTTCTGTACAGCTTTCCAACAAACGCTCACCATCAAATTGGTCATCATCTTCTGCTGCAAAGGTTTTAGGATTATTTCCTAATACTTCAAATCGATTGAACTGTACATCATTCAATCTAATATATAAACTTTCAAGATCTTCAGAAAATTCACTGATATTTAATTCCAAAGGAACAATCGTAGCAACTTCCGAAGTTCTAATCAAATGTTCTGTCATTCTTGCAGAGGAAATTCGTGCAAGATTGTTTCCTTCTCTTCTTCCTATTTGAATGACTCCATTGCGGACGCCAACAGATAAGCCGTCAAGTTTAACGTAAATTTTTCTACCAAAATCATAAACTGTAAATAGAGGGCTTACATCTACCTGAACCATAATTCCTGCAGTTGGATTTTCAGGTCGATCTTGTAAAACCAATTCCTTAAAGAAGTTTCCTCCTTCATCACTGGAAATCACGTAACCTTCCATATAAGTATTGGTACCTTCAAAGGTAATGATGTCATCACCTGATTGATTAAAAGAACCCAAAACAGCATCGATATCTATGATATTTCCATTAATGGTGGGATCGGTAACTGTAGTGTCAGGGGTTTTGAAATCATCATCCTGAACACAAGCCGTCAGTACTACCAAGCTTAAAAGTAGTATTGTTAATTTGTTGAATTTAAGTGTTTTCATATTTCGAAATTTATTTTGTTTTATTTAATTTAAAATCTGACGTAAACGTTTAAGTAATAAGTTGTTCCATTACCATAGAAATAACGGGAACCAAATATAGGGCCCGTCTCTCTTGACTGATCCTCTTGTAATCTGCCATACTTTGCAATCCTGGATTGCTCAAAACCACCCGTTTTAAACTGTTGGTTAAGGACGTTATTTATGGTGGCAAAAAACCCTAGGAAATAGTTATTTACTTTCCACGATTTTCCACCAACGACATTCACCAACATATAATCATCAAATTGTTCTTGTTTTAATAAAGCCTTGGCTATTGAAGGATCATAATTAACAATGGATTGTCCGTCAAAGTCGGTAGTAAAGTTCGCAGATCTTGCTAGGTTACTAACATCAATATAAGCATTAGAAAAATAATTGGCTGTAACACCAACATTCCAAAATTCTGGATCGCGATACTCGAAGCCCAATTGATAAGCGCGTTCTGGTCCACCAGCCACGTGATAATCTTTAATCTTGGTAGTGCCATCACCAAAAGTTAAAGGGCCATCAAAATCGTCACTGGTCAAATATAAATTTGGATTGTTGTTAAAAACAGATTGACCAACAGATGCCGCAGCCTTTAATTTTATAGTAGAAGTCACTTGAGCTTCCATCCCAAACTCAACTCCAACGTTTTGGGTCTCAATGTTGGTAAGTATTTCCTGAACAAAAGCATCACCAGTATTGAAACCTAGTCCTGCTAAATCTTCGGTAAAGAAAAATCCGATATCTGTACCATCCTTAAAATTAGAATAATAACCTGTAAGTCTTGCTTTTACAATAGGAGATCTATAGATATAACTTGCATCTACGGATTTTACTTTTTCACTTGTTAAGCCTATAACGACGTCATTATTTTGTCTGGAGTTACTAAAAGAGTTTCGAATGTTTGGAGCTTTTGTTTGATAACTAGCATTGATATCCACTAAATGGCGACCTGAAAGTTTTAAGGTGGCTCCACCTTTGACTCCATAATTCGAAAATTCTAGCTTTTCACTTTTTCCAAAAGAGCGTGCTCCTGGGAAATTACCATTTTCATATAGACCATTCCTTTGATAGGAAGTTTGTGAGACAGATGTTCCTATATAAAAATCAACCCTTTTATATTTGAATTGGGCTTGAGCAAATCCATTAATAACATTTGCATCTATATCAAAATTATATTTATAGCGATCGCCTTCTTGAACAATACGATTAGGGTTTCTACGATCACTCTGTGCAATGCTCTCTAATAAACCATCAACCGAATTAGGATCAGTTTCTTCTGCAAAAAAGTCAACATCCAGAAAACCAGTACCACCTAAAAGATCTTTAAGCATGGCAAAATTTTCGCTTTTTAAACGTTTGTAATTGATACTACCATTAAACCTGATATTTTCTCTGAATTCTGTATCAAAAATAGTGTTTACAGTGAGTTCGGTATCATCATTTCTATCCTCTTGAATGGCGTATATTGAATTTCCCCCTTGTGCTGCAACAGTTGCATTTGCAGAATAAAGGCCATCCCAATTTAATTGCCCATCATTGATGAATTGTTGTTGTGCCAAATAGGCCTGTTCATAATCAAATGCTGTAGGGTTTTCATCCCTTAAGAAAAAACTAGGCAGATTTTGATAATAAGTAGGATCAGGGTTGTTAGCGCCACCGATATAACTGTTTTGACCATTGAAAGTAACCAATCGGGTTCCTCCATTATCTATTCTCGTATTACCTACTTCACCAAATTGATACGCGACGTTGGTATTTAGACTGGTCTTTTTAGAAATATCCCAAAAATGGTTCAACATTAGGATAGGTTCTGTGACTCTTCTGATTCTTGAATTTCTTGCTTCTCCATTTAATTCGCCCCAAAAAGGATTGTACTCTCTACCTCTCAAATTAAATACTTCTTCAGTAATGGCAGTGGAACGGCCTCTTCTATTTTGGGCATAGATGGAGGTGAAATTTAGACTATGATTTTCGTTGATTCTTTTTTCAACAGCGACAAAAAATGAGTTAGCATCATAAAGAGTACCATCGACATAGCCTTCGTTACCGAAACGTCTTGAAGCTAGCACTGAATAAGACCATCCTCCTTCAAGGAGCCCCGAACTATAACTTCCCATGATTCTGCCTTCATAACTTCTGTTGGCAGCAGCATACGATACACGTCCACCTTTTCGGTATTGAGAAGCTCTCATAATCGTATTGTTGGTACCAGCTAGATCTCCAAAAGTATAATCATTGGCAGACATTCCCATTGTGAATTCTTGATTACGCTGTGCATCATTTAAACCTCCCCAATTAGCCCATTGAGGTCTTCCCGTAAACATTTTGTTCATTTCAATGCCATTGATCAAAACTTTTCCATCAGAATTATCCAAACCTCTTGGCCTGAAAAACGTTGAACTAAAATCAAATGCAGCTGCACTTAAAAACACATCTCTCGATGCTTGAAGCAATCCTGAGATGTTGTCTGTAATACCATCATTTTCACCATTCAATTCATCATCAGTAATAGAAATGACAAACATATCCCGATTAGAATTGTCATAATCCAATGACATATCGGTAATGTCTACTGTTTGGCCTTCATTGACAATGATAGGATAGCGCTTAGTGATATAACCAATTTTTTCGACTACCAAAACCTGTTCTCCAAGAGGAACACCTTCAGTAAAACTGAATTCTCCCATGGCATCGGTCTGTGTCTTAAAATCTGTACCTTCAATAGTAATGGTTACAGCAGGAATAGGTTCGTTGGAAGTGCCATCAACGACACTACCTCTTACTCCAGTTTGCGCAACTGCAGCAGTCAATGAAAAAATCCCGAATAAGAAAATTAGAAAACTTTTTTTCATGCCTAAATTTAAAGTTAGTAGTTTTTTGCATTAAATAACGGTTATTTAAAGCTCGCAAATTTACATTATTTATAATAAATACATACTTTTGGCCTGCCTTTTGTAAACAACATAACAAAAAAATAATATCGAGTATATGAAACCCTCAAAATTAGTAGTAGCACTTATTTGTATAGCATTGAGTTTCAGTGGTTTTTCCCAAGAAAAGGAGGCTAAAAAATTCAAGATCCGAACGTTGGCATTCTATAATTTGGAAAACCTTTTTGATACCATCAATGACCCTACAAAAAATGATGAAGCTTCTCCTATAATGGAAATCAGCTCCAGCTCTAGCAGGGCACAAGCTTACAAAAATAAAATCCACAATATGGCCAGGGTTATAGCAGACATCGGAGCAGATGAAGCACATGATACACCTGCTATACTTGGCGTTTGTGAAATAGAGAATAGAAGTGTCTTGGCAGATTTAGCAAATGACCCTTTACTATTGGGCAAAGATTATGGAATTGTCCATTTTGATGGCCCCGATCGTCGTAGTATAGATGTGGCTTTATTATATCAAAAATCAATTTTTACACCTATTAGCACGAGTAGCCATGAGCTTAAAATTTATGATGATTATACTAGAAACAGGGTATATACCAGGGATCAGTTATTAGTAACAGGAAAAATGGATGGCGAAATCATTCATGTCATTGTCAATCACTGGCCCTCAAGAAGCGGAGGTGAAGCCCGAAGCCGCCCAAAACGTGTGGCAGCAGCAAAACTGAATAAATACATTATTGATTCCCTTCAAATTATTGATCCGTATGCAAAAATTTTCACGATGGGCGATTTTAATGATGACCCTACCAATACAAGTATCAAAGACGTTTTAAAAGCCGAGTCTGAAAAAGAAGATTTAGAAATTAAAGCCATCTATAATCCTTATGAAAATTTTTTTAAAAGAGGATTGGGGACTACTGCTTACAGAGACGCCTGGAGTTTATTTGACCAAATTTTGATGACAAAGCCCCTATTGGAAAAGGATTATTCTTCATTCCGATATTATAAAGCAGGGATATATAATAAATCTTATTTAGCTACCAAAAAAGGACAATATAAAGGATACCCATTTAGAAGTTGGGGGAATGGCGGTTTTACAGATGGATTTAGCGATCACTTTCC
>JBGSXJ010000117.1:0-29655 GCA_041751535.1 Aquaticitalea sp. | reverse complement strand
ATGCCCCAAATTTTGATATCCGGATTTTGTTCTTTCAGGTATTTTCCAACGCCACTAATGGTACCACCTGTACCTACACCGACTACAAAATGCGTGACCTTGCCATCTGTCTGTCTCCAGATTTCTGGTCCTGTGCTTTCGTAATGTGCTTTTGTATTGCTCAAATTATCATATTGGTTGACGTACCAAGAATTCGGGATTTCCGTACCCAAACGTTTAGAAACTGAATAATACGAACGCGGATCGGTTGGCTCTACATCTGTAGGGCAGACAATGACTTCGGCACCGACAGCCCTTAAAATATCCATTTTTTCTTTGGATTGCTTGTCGCTCATGACAAAAATACATTTGTATCCTCTAACAATAGCAGCCAATGCCAATCCCATTCCAGTATTGCCGGAGGTACCTTCTATAATGGTCCCTCCTGGTTGTAGTCGCCCATCTGCTTCGGCTTCGTCAATCATTTTTACTGCCATACGATCCTTAACGGAATTGCCTGGATTGAAAGTTTCATATTTTGCCAGAACCAAACAAGGTAAATCTTTTGTAAGCTTATTGATTTTAACCAACGGCGTATTACCGATAGTTTCCAATATATTTTTTGCGTATTCCATAGTCATTTTTTTGCTTTGCAAATTTAAGGTAAAAGTTAAAAGCTAAAAGTTAAATTGGGATTAAAATTGCGTTAGCGATGGGAACGGCATCCTTTTTTGAAGAATGGGCAAAAGAAGGGCTACAAAAAAGATATAGTGGACAGCGCGACCTTCCAGATGATAATCGGGAAGGGAACGCCCAAAAAACCAATTTAAAAAAATCGGTAATTAATATTTTGTAGATTTGCTAGTATGGAGGATAGAAATCTTTATATAATTGCAGGATGCAATGGAGCGGGGAAAACTACAGCCTCGTTCACGATTTTACCTGAAATTATTAACTGTAAAGAATTTGTAAATGCAGATGAAATTGCTAGAGGTCTATCTCCTTTTCAACCTGAAAAGGTATCATTTGAAGCAGGACGAATAATGCTTAATAGAATAAATGAACTTTTATATGACAATAAAAGTTTTGCTTTTGAAACAACACTTTCGACAAGAAGTTACAAGCATAAAATTATCGAGGCAAAGGACAAAGAATATACGGTTACTTTACTATTCTTTTGGCTTCAAAACGTGGAATTAGCAAAAGAGCGGGTCAAAATAAGAGTCGCTGAAGGGGGTCATAATATCGAACCCGATGTTATAGAAAGACGATACTATAAAGGAATTAATAATTTATTTGAAATTTACCTACCCATGGTTGATGGGGCTTTAATTTTTGATAATTCAAAAGGGAAACATGAGCTATTGGCACAAAAAACAATTGATGGAAAACTAAATGTGATGAATGAATTTAAGTTTAACGAACTAAAAAAATATTATGACCACAGTTGAAAAACAAATAGAGCTTAAAAACAAGATTTTGATTGGACTTGAAAAAGTTTACGAAAAATTGATTGAGTTCAAAAAACAAAAAAACACAGAACTTGTTGTAATTAAAGATAATAAAATAGTAAAAATAAAGCCTGAATAAAAGTGTAATTAATAATAGGTCATTTATTTTGGTGATGTTGTTGGCAAAGAAATAAATAATCTACTTTTAAGAACACAATTTTGATTTGCAACCATTTAAAAATTTCAATTGTATAATAATTTAATCAAACCTAATCGCCTTAACCGGCGAAATTTTGGTAATAATAATGGATGGAATCATAAGCATCAATAAACAGACGACAAAGGTGCCAAGATTGAGAAGTAAAATATAATCGAGACTAATGTACACTGGCGCTTCGGTGACATAATAAACAGATGGGTCCAAAGGAATGAGTTTGAAGTATTTTTGGGCCAATAATAGTCCAATGCCAATGATATTTCCCCAAAGTAAACCCAACCCAATGAGATAGGTAGCATTGTATAGAAACACCTTTCGGATGCTCCAATTGCTACTTCCAAGGGCTTTGAGAATACCGATCATTTGTGTGCGTTCTAATATCAAAACGAGTAATGCGGTGATCATGTTAATGCCTGCAACTAAAATCATGATGCCAATAATGCCATAGGTATTGTTGTCGAAAATATTGATCCATTCAAATGTGGTTTCGTATTTTTTGACGACTGTAACGGAATTTAAAATGGATGGAATGGATTCATAAATTTCCTCGCCTTTAGATTCTATTCGTGAAAAATCATCGATAAAAACCTCAAAATTGCCAACGTCGTCCGCTTCCCATTTATTGAGGCGTTGCACATGTCGAAGGTCGCCAATCACATATTTTTCATCCAATTCCTGAAATCCGGAATTATAAATACCTACTATCTTGAATGTTCTGATGAAAGGAATCTGATCGATATCTTCTTTGCCAAAAAGAGTTTGAAAGGTGTCGCCAACTTTAAATTGCAGTCGATTGGCAAAATACTGCGAAATCAATACATCGTTGTTTTCCTCTTTTGAGAAATCAGGCAAACGACCGTCAACCAGAAATTCTTGAAAATAGCGCCAATTATAATCGCCTCCAACTCCTTTTAAAATAATACCTTCAAAATCGGTTTCGGTGCGAACGACGCCAAATTTGGTAGCTACAGCCTGAACATGAGAGATGCCATGCACTTTTGTGAACTTGGGATAAAAATCCTGTTTGATGCTAACTGGAGTTTCGGATTCGTCGGATACGTTGGTGTCAAAATTGGTAATGATGACGTGCCCATTGAAAGCCACAACCTTATCGCGGATTTTTTCCTGCAATCCAATACCAGTGGCGATGGCGATAAGCATGACGATAATTCCGATAGCAATTGCAGCGATTCCAATTTTTATTATTGGTGCCGAAACACTACTTTTATACGCTTTATTGCCAATGATGCGTTTAGCTATAAAAAACTCGTAATTCAAATTATCAGATGCCTTTAATGAAGTTCAAAAATACATTTTTCCCGACAATAATCGGGATTGTTTTAATAGCGATCTCTTGCGGAAACTTTTCTAAGCAGGAAGATGGAAATGAGAAGTTAGAAGCGAGTGGCAATCCGGAAATTGAGCAGAAACGTTCCGACTCCGCTCCAAATGAAAATTTGGAAGGCGATTTAAGGGTTGGTGCCAACCAGACCGAACTATACCTACCGCTGTTGAAAGGTAAAAAAATTGGGATTGTGGCAAATCAAACGAGTGTCATATATAGAAAGCAAAGAGCCAAGAGTCTAGAGCCTAGACGTTATGCGCATTTAGTGGATTCATTGATTAGTTTAAGGGTTGACGTCAAAAAGGTCTATGCTCCAGAGCATGGTTTTAGGGGAACGGCTGATGCAGGCGAATTGATAAAGGACGGAAAAGACCTCAAAACAGGATTGCCTATTATTTCGTTATATGGCGACAACAAAAAACCTAAACCAGAACAACTTCAAGGTATTGACATCATGATTTTTGACATTCAGGATGTGGGTGCTCGGTTTTACACCTATATTTCATCATTGCATTATGTGATGGAAGCGTGTGCGGAAGCCAAAATTCCTTTGCTGATTTTAGACCGACCAAATCCAAACGGACATTATATTGATGGGCCTGTATTAGAAATGGAGCATTCAAGTTTTGTTGGGATACACCCAATTCCTGTGGTTCATGGAATGACAATTGGCGAATATGCCAAAATGATTAATGGCGAGAAATGGTTGATGAATGGTATAAAATGTGAATTGACAGTCATTCCCATAAAAAACTATACGCATCAAACATCTTATAGTTTGCCTATAAAACCTTCCCCGAATTTACCAAATGATACCGCAATTAATTTGTATCCCAGTCTCTGCTTTTTTGAAGGGACAAATGTTTCTGTTGGACGTGGTACGAATAAACAATTCCAGGTGTATGGCAGCCCTTATTTGTTTAAAGATTATTATGCATTCAAATTTGTGCCTCAACCCAACGAAGGTGCCAAAACACCTCCGCACAAAGGACAAATGTGCTATGGAACCGATTTGAGTAATTCCGATATTTTAGAATCGGTCAACTTAAAATGGTTAATAGAAGCCTATAACCATACAGTGGATAAAAAAAT
The DNA here is from genome assembly GCA_041751535.1 of Aquaticitalea sp. Lineage (GTDB taxonomy): Bacteria > Bacteroidota > Bacteroidia > Flavobacteriales > Flavobacteriaceae > JBPOFM01. The sequence continues at coordinate 25,571 of JBGSXJ010000117.1, read as the reverse complement.
ATTTTTTAATGAGTTCTTTACCAAGCTGGCTGGTACAAAAAAATTGCGACAACAAATAGAGCAAGGTTTAAGTGAAACGGACATTAGAGCCACATGGCAAAAGGATCTCCAAACTTTTAAAACTACAAGAGAAAAATACTTACTCTACGATTAATTATTAGAGACTGAACTATTGTTGTCATTAACAGAAGCTATAGTTTTGGAATCTTTCAGCACGCGCACGACAAATACAATTTGCTTTCGCGAATTGCCAACCACAAACAAATGCTTTCCCATACTCAATTGATTTAAAGGGATTTTAAGTGTGTTGGTGTTGTTGTAAAAGTCGATTTCCCTTTTGTACTCACGATTTATGGCGTACACATAATCAATCGTTTTGGAGCTTTTAAGGAGAAGTGTATCCTTGGTAATGTTCAATTCATGCGAAAGATCTTTCGCATTGACGTTGTAATTTTTTTCGAGAGCTGCGAACTGTTTTTGCGCAGATAATTTTTGAAGTGTTAGGCCTATTAAAGATGCCATAACGAATTTACTATATTTTCCCATATATTCTCAATGTTGGTTAGTCCGACTTGTGTCGAATCAACGGCAAATAGTAAATCCCTGTGATGAATCTATTCAGAATTTAAATGGAATTGGTCAAAATATCGTTCAAAGGTAAAAAAAATCGAAGAACTTACATTTTGTTTCGTTTTATTAGGTTAATTAGTCGATTTGGATAATCAGTAATAATACCATCTACCTTTAAATCAATCATTGTTTGCATATCTTCCAGTGAGTTCAAAGTCCATGGGATGACTTTCAAATCTTCATTTTGCAGTTCCTCTATATTTTCGTTTGATATCAATTTGTAGTAAGGACTCAAAACATCTGGTTGAAAAGTCAACGAATTAAGTTTTCCTTGTATCGATTCATTTTCATCTACCAACAAGGCAATTGTGATTTCTGGCGCACGCTTTTTTACAAGTTCCAAGGCCCTAATATCAAATGATTGTAATGTGGTTCTATCTGCAATGTTTTTTGATTTAATCACTCTTAAAACCAATTCGACAAATTCCTCTATATAAGGTGTATAAATACCATCATATTCGGGCATACTTTTTATTTCGATATTATAATTTATGGTATGGTTCGATAGCGAATCTCCTAAATCAATCACCTCATCTAAAAGTGGTTTGTAGACTTTAAGCTTATGTTGTTCAGGAAATCTCGGATAAATTTTTGTCCCACAATCATACATTTTAATGCTGTCAAAGGTCATTTGATAAAGGTTGTAACTTATTTCCATTTCTTTCGGAATGGAGTTTCCAAAAGCATCCAATGCAATGAGATGATTCATATAGGGTTCATGGGAAACAACTACTTTGTGATCCTTTGAAATGACGACATCCAACTCCAAAGTATGCACACCTAGTTCGATAGCCTTTGAAAATGCAGGCAACGAATTTTCGGGATATAAACCTCGACGACCACGATGCCCTTGAATGTCTAAAGGATCATTTGATTTACAATTTATAAGTGTTAAAACGCAGACTAATAATAGATAACGCATTTATTTAGGCAACTGAATGGTCGTAGGTTTCCGATACTTGTGAAATGGTTGTTTCAATAAATCCTTGATATTGCTATTTGTAATCTCATCAGGAAACGTATCAACACCATAAATGATTTTATCCCTATCGAGTTTCATGAACGTCCCAAAGATGCGATCCCAAATTGAAAAAATATTGCCATAATTTGAATCTGTATAAGGCAAAACATTGTGATGATGCACTTTATGCATGTCAGGCGACACAAAAACATAACTCAACAAGGTGTCCAACTTTCTTGGCATTTTGATATTTGCGTGTGTAAACTGGGTAGCGATCAAGGATAACGATTGGTACAAAAACACAATGGCTATGGGTGTTCCGATGATAAATACGCCAAATAATGTAAACACAAAACGGATGACACTTTCTATGGGATGATGTCTGTTGGCCGTGGTCGTATCTACTTTATGGTCGGTATGGTGTACCAAATGTATCATCCATAACGGCTTCACTTTATGTTCAACAAAATGTGCCAAATAGGCACCAACAAAATCCAACAGCAAGACGCCCAAAACCACATATAACCATAATGAAATCTCTGGTATCCAATTGATAATCCCAAAATCATTTGCCTTTACCCAATCGGCGGTTTTTAAAAGCAAAAAAGCCAATCCGAAATTCACTACAACCGTGGTAAACGTAAAAAAGAAATTTGGTAACGCATGTTGCCATTTTTTATATTTGAATTGAAATAAAGGCAAAAAACCTTCCAACAACCAAAAAAACGAGATCCCTCCAACGAGTATGATACTGCGATGAAGCGAAGGAATGGTTTCGAAATAATCAATTACGGACTCCAATCTGGTTGATATTTAAGATTAATTCAGCCTTCCTCAAATCTAGTGAAGAAATTTTACTTTTCCATAAATCAGCCTCAATTTCATCATTCCGTAATTTGGCAATCGTATATTTTAAGAAGACAAACAAAGATTCGTTAATGGAGTCTATGTCCATTTCATCAATTCTTTTAACTTTTCTATTTGCTTTTCTATATTGTTTTAAAATCAATAGCTCTTTAATTTGAATCAACTCAATTCTCTGCAAATAAGCCTCGTTGTTTTCGCTTTCTAGGCCATTTAAGAACTCTTTTGATTCATCTAGATAAATGTTTGCCAAGGCTATGACCTCTGATCTTAAGGGTTCATTGGTTAATATTGCAAAATCAAGATACTTAACAGCCAATCGAAACGAGGTATGAAAATTCCTTTCGATAAGATAATTTTCCAATTCGGGTTTGATGTAAGAGGTGTTCAACGCATAATTAGCAATCAGCATAGAAAAATTTGGTAAAGCTTCAGAGGGTGTGTCCACATTCAATATATTTCCATTGACATCCATAATCTTGATCGAATCATCGTTGAGCTTATTGATGTATTTATAACCTCTGCCCTTTGCTTCATTTAGGAATTCTTCATAATTTAATTCTGACAGTTTCACCGGAACGTAATACTCCCAAATGATGGGATCCAAACTGTTATTTAAGGATAAATCAATTACGGCTTTTTGCCCATTCTCGGTAGTAATCATTACCGGAATGGACACATTGAAGGATTCTTCCCAAAGTACGAACAGCATTTTATTTTGAACGATGGCCAAACGTTTGGCGACATCAAAAGAAGTAAACCATTCCTGGCCATTGCACAGGCTGGTAATCAAAGTGAATATAGAAAGTAAAATAATTCTTTTCATATGTAGATATTTATTTTTTTATGAAAGGTCATATGCAATCGCTATTTCTTCATTTGTGTTTATGCTTCCAAATTATGGCGATTTCATTTCAGTAAGTTTAAAATCCGAAAGCTCATCGTAAGTTACTCAATCTTTTTTTCATCTCTTCAACAATTTGATATGCAGCAGGGCATATTTCAACATTCTTTAAGGTCAGGTTCGATATCTGTTGGAATTTTTTACGATCTGTATGTGGAAATTCGCGACAGGCCTTTGGACGTACTTCATAAATGGAACAATAATTATCAGCACCCAAAAACGAACATGGCGCAGATTGAAGCACAAAATCATTTTCTTCGTCCAGTCTTAAAAACTGATCAATGAACTGCTGTTGTTTCATTTTGAAATGTTTGGCAATGCGCTCAATGTCTTTATCGGTAAACAAAGGACCTGTAGTTTTACAACAATTGGCACATTCTAGACAATCGGTACGTTTAAATTCTGCTTCGTGCAATTCCTGCATCAAATAATCCAACTGCTTGGGCGGTTTCTTTTTGAGCTTCGCAAAGAAATTTTTGTTTTCCTTATGCTTATCTTTGGCGAGTTTAGGGAGATTATTTATGAAATCTTGCATACTACAAAAATACTAATTTGAATGAAAGATTTATTTGGAAAAGCACTTTTAGATTATCATAATGGTAATTATACCCACGACCTCATCACGTCTACCAACATTTCTGAAGACGATGATTTGCCTTTGCCTTATCTGTTCCGAAGTTATAAAGACATGCCAAAACTTGAACAAAAAGCCTTGAAGATAGCCAAAGGGAAAGTGCTCGATGTTGGTTGTGGATCTGGAAATCATAGCCTGTATTTACAGGAAAAAGGTTTTAATATAAAAGCTATTGACATCTCTGAAGGTGCTGTTGAAGTATCAAAAGCTAGAGGTGTCTTACATGCTGAATTAAAAAATATCCTCAATGAAACCGAGACATTTGATACCATTTTATTGCTCATGAATGGCACGGGAATCTTTCAGGAATTGTCACAGGTTTCAAAATACTTGAAGCATTTGAAATCACTTTTGAATCCGAATGGACAGATTTTAATTGATTCTTCAGACATAACTTATATGTACGAAGATGAAGATGGTGGCCTTTGGATAGACACCAATGCCAACTATTATGGTGAATTGGATTATTTTTTAAGTTATAAAGGCGAAAAGGAATTACCATTAAAATGGCTTTATCTCGATTTTGAAACCTTAAAAACAACTTGCCAATCGGTAGACTTGCAATGCGAATTGGTGATGGATGGAGATCATTTTGATTATCTCGCCAAACTATCGCACAAGCACTAATTACTTCTTCTTTTCGTCTGTTGTTGTGACGGCTTCTTTTATTGGCATTTCATATTGAACAGTACCGTTAACGAATGTTTTCAAAACCTTCACATTAGGAATCTCATCGTTAGGAATCACCATAATATTCTTATCAAGGATAATGAAGTCGGCGAATTTTCCAGCTTCAATACTCCCCTTTTCGTGTTCCTCAAAATTGGAATAAGCGGCCCAAATCGTCATTCCTTTTAAAGTTTCTTCTCTACTTAAAGCATTTTCCATTTGATATCCTTTCAATGGATATTTTTCCAAATCCTGCCTTGCCACTGCAGCATAAAAAGTTAAAAACGGACTCACTTGCTCTACAGGAAAATCGGTTCCTAAAGCTATTTTACCATATGCTTTTAATAATTGCTTATAGGCATAGGCACCTTTGATACGATCACTTCCCAAACGCTCTTCGGCCCAATACATGTCGCTGGTGGCATGCGTTGGCTGAATGGATGGCATGATATTTTTAAATAGGTCAAAATCACCCGAAGATATTACCTGCGCATGTTCTATTCTCCAGCGCCTATCAGATTTATCTTTTAAGACTTTGTTATAAATATCTAAAATAACACGATTTGCAGAATCACCAATGGCATGCGTATTCATCTGGAATTTTGAATTGGCTATGCGTTGAGCTGCAGAATCCATCGCTGCTAAACTTGTGGTCAGTAAACCATAATGTTCAGGTTGATCACTATATGGCTTGCGAAGCAATGCGCCGCGTGATCCCAAAGCGCCATCACCATAAAATTTAAAAGACCTCACATTCAATCTATTGGTTTTATAGATTCCTTTGTTTAGATAGTAGTCTAGGTTTTCTTTTGATGCCGATACCATGGCATAAATTCTCATTTTTAGAATATCGGCCTTTTGCAAACTATCAATAACCTCAATGGCTTCTATGGTCAATCCTGCATCATCGACTGTAGTCAGGCCATATTCAAAGCACATTTCTTGAGCCGCTATAAGTGCTCCCGCCATATCTTGTCGCGTTGGTTGAGGCCAAAATTGGTCGACCAACTTTTGGGCATTATCAACCAAAATGCCTGTAAGTTTTCCATTCTGCAGAACGACAGTGCCTCCATCAATTTTACTGTCTTTTGTCACATTGCCTAAATTAAGAGCGGCTTGGTTATATAGTGTAGCGTGGGCATCTACCCGCGTTAAGGCAATTGGAGTATTTGGAAATAATGCATCCAAAGTCTTCTTGGTAGGAAATTCTTTGACCAACCAATCATTTTGATCCCACCCTCGACCTAGTATAAATTTAGCATTCGTTCGTTTTTGAAATGCCTTCACACTATCCACAACCTCCTCAAAACTTTTGGTACCCACCAAATTGACGTTTTGCTGATCAAAACCCAACCTTAAGAAATGACAATGCGCATCGATAAACCCAGGAACAATTGTTTGTCCTTCAGCATCGATGATGTTATGCGATTCGTATTTTTCCTGAATATCGCTGTTACGGCCAATTTCAACAAATTTTCCATCCTTTATCGCAAAGGCTTGAGCTTTGTCAAAACTTGAGTTTACCGTATAGATATTCGCATTGATGACAATCGTATCCACCTGGGATTTTTCAACTTTCTTACAGGAAAAAAGCGATATGAAGATGATTAGTGTTAGGAGTTTTTTCATATTTTAAGCTTATCAACTTTACCACAAAAATAAGAAAAGCATTCCATATGGAACGCTTATCTTTTTTCTTTACTTCTTTTGATATAATCCTCGACCGCCTCCTTTGTAGTAAGCCAATTTCTTCCCTCTTTATAAGCGTCAATTTTACCTGTTCTGGCAAGTAAACTGATATATTCTTGACCATACGGAAGATTTTCTTCTTCAACCAAATTGGAGATTTCGGTATACTCTAAAGTATTTCCAGGCAAGGCATTTAAATAAATGTTGAGGGTACGCTCAACGGCTTGCGACATCAATAGCATCAACTTTTCATAACGCCCAGTATTGGCGTCATTGAGTGCGCTGTAATACTTTAAACGGTCATTGGTCAGAATAATAGCCGGAGGAAAGCCAGCCTTCATCAACAAAAGATTCATAGCCAACCTCACTGTTCTGCCATTACCATCAAAAAATGGATGAATCCACACAAACCTGTGATGAAATACCGTGGCAAGCTCAATAGCATTTAAACCCAAAGGATTGTCATTAACAAACAACAATAGATCATCCATTAAATTGGATACTTTTAAAGCATTGGGAGGAACAAAATTAGCCCCAGAAATACGAACACCTCCATTGCGAAGTCTTCCGGCAAATTCTTCTTCAACAGAATTCATTATTAAACCATGCAATGAAAGTATGTCCTTTATAGAAAGTACATCGCGGGTTTCTACCAATTTATACAATAGATTAATGGCCCGCTCATGGTTTTTTGCTTCAAAATGCTCTCTTAAGGATTTTCCTTTTATGGTAATACCCTCTTGAAGCACCATATGTGTTTCCCGAAGACTCAACATGTTGCCCTCAATACTGTTGGAATTGTATGTCCATTCAATGGTTAGGGCTTCCTTGATTTTATTCAATGCCATGGAGGGCGAAGGTCTATGCTTATTTAACTGGACCAGTTTTGCCTCAAGACGCTCAAATAAAGGATTGAGCTCATTACGATATGTCAAATCTAATGCTAACATCTTCCAAAGATACAATTTTATCGGATAGGTTTAATATTTAATCTATCCGATACTCATAATTTTTGCTTTTTACTCCAAAAAAAGCATCCTTGTTGGGATGCTTGGTTGAGGTTTAAACATTATTAGTGTTTATTTAAAAGATGTCAATTTATCTGTTACAGATTAATATGTTATTAAAAATCAAACTGATAGGTTCCTCCTACCAAAAACTGTATGCCTTGAACTGGATAATTCAACCATCGTTGGTAATCTTGGTTGGCAATATTGTTCACTTTTGCAAAGGCTGATATCTGATCTGTAATTCGGTAACCAACATGTGCATTGGCATCAAAATAGCTATCTAAAGTTATAGTTTGCAATAAGGGAAGTACCAATGTGCCTTCTTCAAAGAATTGATCTTTACGTTCTCCCACAAAGAATAAACTAGCTCCGGCAAACCAATGTTCGTCAATTTGGTAATCCATAAACAAAGACGCTTTTAAATCGGGTAAATTCCAAGGTTCGGCTTCGTTCTTTGTGTTATAGCTTAAAAATTCGGCTTTTGTGCCCAACTTAAAATTACGGTTGACATCGACATTCAATTCACCTGAAAAGGAAAGGGTTTTGACATCATCATAGACGATTCCGAAGGAGTTACCATACTGATAATCTTCTGTGGCTCCGCCCAAAACACTGTTGGCTCGGAATAAGGCCTTGCTCCTATCAGCGACATAGCGTGCATTTAAGCTATAGCCAATACTGTTGGAGACTTTCCCTTTTATACCTGCATGAAAATTGTACTTCTGATCGGTTGGTGTAACCATTAAGGTGGGTGACACAAACGGGTTTTGTTGCGCAAAATCTTCATAAGAATTCTGAATCAAGCCCCCTTCAAGACCACCATAGGCTATCAATAGTTCATCTACCAAACGATAACTTGCGGTGATGTTTGGGTAGACATAAAAATCATTGTCCCCTTCTTCGGTGTCATTCAAGTAGACCAAATTCACGCCAAGGTTTAATGTTAAATCGTCTTGTGTCAATTGATATTGCGGTGCTATTCCAAAGTTGATATTGCCGTATTTTAATTCAGTTTCGTTATAATAATTTCTATCAAACGAACCTCCCAAATAATCGAGTGTGACTTTAGTGGAAATTATTTCATCTTGAATGGGCACATCCACATCGCCCTTTACAACAAATCGATTTTCGGAAGACCCTTGATTGTCGCCAAAATGCCTAAATCGAACAGATGCCTGTTTAAAATAGGTGTCTTCAAACTTGATTTTTCCCCCTACATTTGCACCAATATAAGAATGGGAAACGTCTAAATTATCAGCTGTTGTAGCTTCAAAATAGGGTTGTGGCAAGCCGTACCAATTATACATTTGATACAATCCGCCGCCATCGAGAGACCATGAAAGATCTCGGAGTTTCTTGCTGTAGTTCACATTCAGATTGGTATTCCAAAAAGCATCATCCAATAGCAACCCTTCGATACCACCACCAGAGGAATGATGACTCAAATAACCACCGACGGTTTCGCCTCTTCCCAACTCGTGGTTGAGGTAAACTTCGCCTAAAATAGTGGTGTAGTTGCCCACGCCCAACGACGCATAATTATCATACAATTTTTCTTGTTTTGCCTTGTTTACCGTGGCTGCTTTTCCCTTGGCTGGTGTAAATGTTGACGCTACTGGAATGGAAAAGATATTATATTTGATTTCCTTCTTTGTGGTCGTGGTTTCATCATCCAAAGTTGGGGTTTCCTTGATTTTGAAAGCGTCAGACACTGTTGGAGTGTATGGCTTTACAACCGTAACCACCTCTGGATCTAATGTGTCTTTGGTGCGCTCTTGGGCGAACGTTACATTGCTTATCAAAAAAGCAAGGATGAGGGTATATTTGATTTGATTTGTCATTTGTTTGTTTGATTATTTTGGAACTATATGATGACCTCTCAACTACGATTGAGGGGACAGACTTTCTAGTTATCCGTGGTGATTGATGAATTGGTTTTGGCTTCTTCTTTTTTTATGATATTGAGTTGGGTTTGCGCCTCAGAAACTACATCATTAAATTCGGCGAAATTCTTTATGACGCTTTCCAGAATATATGTGGCCTGAAAGGCATCTTTTAACGCATAAAAGTTCTTTGCCATAACGACCAATCCTTGAGCACTGAAATATTTGTAGCTCGAATAGTCTTTGGCCAATTTTTGAATGACAACGTTGGATGCTTCGTAATTTCCTTCCTTATTTTTAAAATAACCGTTGTAATACAATGCTTCTGCTGCAAGAGCGCCCGTTGCGATTTTTTCCACTTCGGCGTAGGCAGATTTTGCTTTGGATTCGTTACCTGTTTTGATTGCGGAACGTGCTATTATGATCTGCGCGTCGCTTTTGACCTTATTGTCCAATTTGGAATTGTTCAAGACTTTTTCAGCATAGGCTTCTGCGTCTTTATAATTGTTCAATTGATAATAGGCATTCATCAAGTTAGACTGTGCGTAGATGATGTTCTGCGGGTAGTCGGCTTCTAATTCCAAACGTTTTAAAAGCGGCAAGGCTTTATTCCATTGTGAGGCGTTGAGATAGGTTTCTGATAATTTAACCAAGGCTTGTTCGGTGTATTCGCCTTTTGGTTTGTTGACGACGTACTCATAATGTGGTTGTGCGTTCTCTGGCAGATTCTTTTTTGAATACAATTCCGCAAGGTAGAAATGTGCCTTTAAGGCGTAATTGCCATTTGGAAATTCATTTAAATACTTATTGAACTGTTTGATGGCATTGTCGGTGTTGTTGTCCAAATATTGCTTTTCGGCAGCCAGATAAGTGGTATTGTCCAATTCGGCATCGGTGACATTGACGTAATCCAAAGTTTTAACCCATGTGGCATATTCGTCCACTCTTCCCAAATCGATGTAAATCAGGCGTGCTGTGGAGACCGCCTGAATGGCTTCTTCAGAACTCGGATAGTCTTTGGCCACTTTCTTAAATTTGGTAAGCGCTTGATCATTTTGGCTGGCATTGTAATGCACCAATCCTTGGCGTAAGAGGGATTTCGGCACGAAAATACTTGTCTTGTATTCGTTGTTGAGCCTGTCATATAAGGACATTGCTTTATCCGTTTGGTTGGCTTTCACATAGGAATTTGCCAGCTCGTACATGGCATCATCCCTTAAGGGTGATTTGCTGTATTTGTCAATAAAATTGTTCAGTTCCTGAACTTTGGTGTTGCCTTGACCGATATAGCCATAACTCATTGCTTTTTGAAAGGCGGCGTAATCGGTTTCGATTTGATTGAGAGCGGTTGCTTTATCGTAGGCAGCTATGGCTTCCTGATAGTTGCTTGATACGAAATATCCATCTCCCAATCGCAGGTAGGCATCATTCAAGCGGAGTTTATCTTCTTTCTTATTGGCGATGAAGTTCTTAAAAAACTCTGTGGCCTTTGGGTAATTTTTCTGTTTGAAATAAGTGTATGCGAGGTTGTAATCCAAGTTGTTGAACTCTGGTGTGGTGGATGCTTCTGCTTGTTGTTGAAATTGCTTGAAACCAATGAGGGCATCATTAAAATTCCCGATATTATAGTCGGATTCGGCCTTCCAGAAAGTGGCTCTTGCAGTGAATTTTGGGTCTCGCGGCTCTTTTAAGGATTTTTCGAACATTTGTTTGGCATCGGAATACTTTCCTTCGTTATAGATTTCGATTCCTCGGTAAAAGGTGACCTTTTGATAGGCTACTTTGTTTTCAAAACTCGATTTGCCTTCCAATAATTTTAGGGCTTCTTCATAATTTTTTGAGGTGATGTAGGAATCAATCAACAGGGTTTCGATTTCGTCGCGCACTGCAGTTTTTGGATATTTGTTGAGATAGCTAGTCAACACTTGCGGTACGGATTGGTATGGGTTGCCAATTTCGTAGCTGATCTTGGCGTAATTCAACCAGGCATCTTCTTGAATTTTTAAATCGTAATCCATTTGGGAGGCGTTCCTGAAGGCGTTGAGAGCTTCTTGTTTTTTATCGAGATTGATGTAACTTTCGCCTAAATGGTAATAGGCATTTTGTGCCACGCTGTTGTCTCCGCTTACAATTTTGTTGAACTCGGAAATGGCTTTTTCGAAGTCATTTTGTTTATAGTAAGCATAACCCAATTGGTAATAATCGGTATTGTTCCATTTGCCGGCTTTGCCTTTGTAGGCTTGTAGGTACGGAATCGCTTTGTCGTATTGTTGCAGGTTGAAATAGCTTTCGCCTATGATCTTTGATAATTCGGACTTTTCGGAAGGGTTGCTTTTGGGCATTTGTTCGGTTGCCATGGCGATAGCTTTTTCGAAGTTGCCGAGCTTGAAGTTTAAATCTGCTTGGTAGTACGAGAGTTTTTCCTTATACTTTTCGTCATCGCTTACTTGTTCAAAATACTCATTGGCTTTGTTGTAATCATCGCCTTCATAGGCCATAAACCCAATATAATATTTGGCCTGCGAGCCATATTCTTTGGAATTGACCACGCGGTTGAGGTATTTTTGTGCCGCTACTTCATCTTTGGTGGAATAAAGACTGTACCCATAATTGAAGGAGAATTTGTCGCGTTCGGTTCGGGACATGCTTCCTTCATCAACTTTTTCGTACCATTTTCTTGAATACGCGTATTTTCCGTTATCGAAGTAATAATCGGCCACGTCCATAAAGGCTGTATTTTTCTTGGTGCTTGTTGGGTAGGTCTCCACAAAATCTTCAATGAGGGCATCGGCATTTAATTGATTGAGCCGGACGGCACAGTTGGCGTAGTAGTAGACGGCATCGGACTTGATCTGTTGGTCTTCCGTTTGGTCGATAACCTTATCAAACATGGACTGTGCTGCTTGATATTGTTTGTTGTTATAAAGTGTGAGCGCTTTTTGATATTCGACCAGATCGTTGGTGTATGTTGCCGATAATTGAGCGAAACTGTAGACATTTAGCAATAGAGCTGTTACTAAAATGATGTATGTTTTATTAGCCATTAATCCCGTTTTTTGTTTGAAGATTCAAAGATAATTGAATGTTAAACCTATAACGTCGGAAATATTTAATAATTATAAACGGAGTTATTAAAAGTGCTGTGATGATTGGCTGTTGGCCATTTGCCTTTAGGCGATAGCTAAATAATTGCTTAATATAAATTAAGGTAGAGAAAAGATCGATAATGGTACGTATTGTTACCTGACCTCAATAGATTCTATAAGAATTTTAAAGGTTTCTTCTTTTTTATTACCAATGAGCAATTGCATTTCGACTACGTTTTCACCTTGATAATTAGGCACATCTACTACTTCTCCATGGTAGGTAGCCTCCATCAAATCGAATGGAATAGTGATTCTTTCCCAATCGGCGCCTCCTTCAGTAGAAAAAGTAAAGCCGTAAGAGTGACGTCCATTTGGCGTTCGGACACGAAAGTTATAATCCTTTCCATCCCCTTTCAAAACAATTACAAATGCCGTGTAATTTTCAGCAATAACATAGGGATTCTCTTCGGAAGTTTGATGAATAGAGCAAAAACCGCCATTATTTTCGAGAGATATGCTGCCGGAGAATTCTGCCCTACTGTCCTCCGTCATTTTAAGCTGGCTATCTGAACGCCCTCCCATAACGACATCGTCCTGTACACGCCATTTTCCCTTGCCTTGTTTAATAAAATTGTACATGGTTTTGCTGATCATATTATTTTTCTCATTATTTTGATTTGTATCAGAAGTATTAATAGATCTGTTTTTATTGGAAATGCAAGAAGTAATTAAGATTAATGCAAATATTAAAATTCTCATATGACTATGACTTCAATAATTATTATAGTTTTTTTGTGACGTCTTTTTCCTGTATATGAGGCAAGTCAAAGTATATCGTGTCCAATTTGATTACTATCTTTCAAATTTAAGTATAAAACCATCTGACCCTACGCCATCTTGAATTTCGTTTTGATTGATCACCAACCCATCAACATCTATTAGATATCCACCATATTCTTCGTCATTTATCAGGATATACTCATTTCCATTGTTTTGTACGCTTGTATAGGAATAGTTTCCGGTTTCAAATCCACTATAAATGGTTTCTTGATTGGTGTTATTTTCAACCTGTAATGTGGAGTTTTGGGTGTAAAATGTCCAAGTGACCATACCTGTTTCATAGTCGTCGTCTATGCCTGCGAATCCACCCACTATATTTTTTAGGTTCCAGGTTCCGTTAAGTGGCTCTAATGGTGATGCGTCATCGTCATTATTGCAACTTGTAAAAACAAAAACTCCAAAGGTCAACAAAATTATCAAAAGTCTAATTTTCATGATTTCTATGTTTTAGTTACACATATAGTATCCTTGGTTCGAATTCATTGCCAACCAACTAAAATTACGCTATTCTTTTAAATTATGCAAATAGATGGTGAATCTATAAGCTAGACATTTTCCATATTCTTCCCTTTTCTATTTCGGATAGGTCCTTTTAAAATTTGATTTTTGGAATTTAAAGCAATACATTTACAACATCATAAAAAACGTCCTTAAAAAATGTCCGAAACGGTTTTAGAGTTAAAAAATGTCTCCATTTATCAAGGTGATAGCATGGTGCTTTCTGATGTGAATTTTGAAATGCAAAAAGGCGATTTTGTCTATCTCATTGGAAAAACCGGTAGTGGAAAAAGCAGTTTTATGAAAACACTTTATGGCGATCTTGGACTTACCGAGGGCGAAGGCCATATCGTGGATTTTGATTTACGAACCTTGAAGGAAAAGGATATCCCTTTTTTAAGACGAAAACTGGGCATTGTTTTTCAGGATTTTAAATTGTTGCCAGACCGGACTGTTAACAGCAATCTTGAATTTGTCCTGAAAGCGACAGGTTGGATCGACAAACAAAAAATTGCCGAACGAATTGAAAAAGTGCTCGATAAGGTTGCCATGAAAACCAAGGGCTTTAAATTTCCGCACGAACTGTCGGGTGGTGAGCAACAGCGTATTGCCATTGCCAGGGCTTTGCTCAATGACCCTGAATTAATACTTGCCGATGAGCCTACTGGAAATTTAGATCCTCAAACCAGTATTGAGGTGATGGAAGTGCTTCAGGAAATCAATAAAAATGGCAATACGATCTTGATGGCCACACATGACTATGCATTGCTATTGCGTTATCCTAGCAAAACTTTAAAATGTGATGAGAATAAGGTGTTTGAAGTGGTGCAGCGGAAAGCATCTAGTTAGTTGGCAGTTGCAGTATTTAGCGTTCTGTGGTTAGTGGTTAGTCGACTGTCGCAGTGTTCAGTGTTCAGTGTTCAGTGTTCAGTAAATTTATTATAAACAAAGATGTTCTTGCAATCTTCGTACGAGACATATATTATAAACCTAACCAATTAAGGAGTTTTTGGAAGGGTGATTCTTTTGCCGTTTCTTCAGTTTCAAAAATGATTTTATAAACACCGAAATTTTTGTTGGTATCGTTGTATGTTCCCATTGGGAAAGGGATTTTTTTTGTACTTTCCAATAATCCTTTTTTTATGATTTCATCGGTTGCAATGTTCTTGATAGCATATATCGTGTTTTCGGGTATACCATACGCCGTGAAATCCACTTCGACATCCTTGCCATCCATTTCAAAAAGCGTTATCTGAAATTCCGAAGGATTCCTTTCGTTTTGGTTGATGTTTAAAATTGGTTGCAGCGAAAAATCCTTATTGAGTTTCCATTGGCTATTACTGTCTAATCGGAATTCTGTTTTCCATTGTTCGAAGGTAAAATCCTTATAATCCATTACCCTAAAATTTCGGAGGTTTTTAGAATAATAGGTATTATTATTGAATGCCCATGTGTCCATATTGTTGATGACATCTTTATAAATATGCACATAACCACCATACACAAGATTATTGTCAAAGGTCAGATTTTCGGCAGTATGTAGTCTAAAAGCATTGTTACCGCCGATAATAATGTTATTTTTTACTGTCACATTTTGCAACGGGGATTTTGCGTTAGCGCCCAATTGCAAGGATCCAGCATCACCACTGCTTTTGTTGTTTGCAATATCGGTGTTGTGGTAAAATACATTATTTTCTACAACGATTCTTGTTGCTCTATTGATGCCGTTTTTGTCATCTGTGGCAACAATCAGGTTATTTTTATGCATACCTCCTGGCATTCCGTTGTTGAAAATGATGTTATTTTTTAAGGAAATATTTTTCACATAACCTTCTTTGGCATTTTTGGCAGCTGACCAAACCTCAACACCCATATAATAATTATTGAAAATGAGGTTATTTTTAATCATCCGAACTTTATCGCTGCTATTCTGAACATATATCCCTGCTCCACTGCCTCTTACTTTAGAAAAATAACCGTTATTGAAAATTCTACACTGCTCTATCAAGGTGCCACCAGTCATCTTCCAAGAGCCGAAACCCGACCCTGGATTGTTATGTATTTTTAAATTGATGAACTCACAATCTTCACCAGATAGGTGATTGATACCATCCACTTTTTGGAACGTCGCATCTGCCATGGCTCTAGAAAATGTACCGATGAAGGTAATTTCAAAATTTCTAAAACTTACATTGTTGCCCCTTACCTCGAATACTGAAGGCTTATCCGAAGGTATATTACCGTTTAGCACCACCTTGTCATTTTTGTAAGAGGCTACAATGATATTTTTATTGGAAATGGTACTTTGAAGTGTAGAAACAAAGCGTCCATCATACACACCCTCATGCAACCAAATCGTGTCGCCACCATTGACGACATCTGACTTTTGGCTTAAGGCCGTTTGCAAATCCCATGGATTTTGAAAGCTCCCATTACCTTTGGTACTCGCATTTGGAAAGACGTGGAATTCTTGTTGTGCTTGGGTGAAAAAGCACATAAAAAGTCCTGTTGTAATTGCGAATAATTGCTTCATGTATTGGGTTTTGCAATTTGTGTGCCAATAGAGATTGGCCGAATAGTAATCATAAAAAAGCTTATTTTTGAACAATTTGTTCTTAATACGCACCTACGTATTCGAATTTGATGAATACCGCTTGGATTATTATTGTTAAAAACTCACGAATTGATGCCATATTTTTCAATCATCATACCACTCTTCAACAAAGCTAAACATATCAAACATACCTTGATGAGTGTTTTGTCGCAAACTTTTAATGATTTTGAAATAATTGTTGTCAATGACGGTTCGACCGATGGAAGTTTAGCGGAAGTGAATTCAATTCAAGATGGACGCATCACAGTTTTCACTATTGAAAATCAAGGTGTGTCAAATGCTAGAAACTATGGCATTGGCAAAGCAAAGTCCGATCTTATTCCTTTTTTGGATGCCGATGATCTTTGGAAGCCAAACCATCTTGAAAACTTGAAACACTTGTACGAACAATTTCCTGATTGTGGTGTGTATGCTGCTGCATATGAATTTCAATTCGGTACAAAAAAGATTGCTTCTTTGTATTACGGAGTCCCAAAAACCGAGCACTGGATTGGAATTGTCGATGATTTTTTTGAAAGCAGTACAATTAATTGCATAGCCTATACATCTGCTGTCATGATCCCAAAAAAAGTGTGTGAAGAATTAGGCGGATTTAATTCCAATTACACTTCTGGGGAAGACACCGATCTTTGGATTCGGATTGCGTTAAAATATCCGGTGGCATTCACCAACTCTGTGAGTGTTATTATTCATATGACCGCCGAAAACCAAATTACAAAAACCAGTATTGAGACGAGAAAACATTTCGATTTAGAAAAATTTATAGAGGAAGAACGAACCAATAAAACTTTAAAAAAATATCTGGATTTGAATCGATTCTCGATTGCGATTCAGCATAAAATTGCTGGAAATCATTTAATTTCAAAAGATATCATTAATAATATTGATACCCATAACTTGAATGCCAAACAGCGATTTCTGTTGCAAATGAATACACAAACTCTAAAGACATTTATAAAAATAAAGGATCTCTTACGCAAAAATGGAATTGGCTTAAGTGCGTTTCGTTGATTTGAATGTTTTGAAATTTCGGATGTAATCCTCCTCATCAAATTCGTCAGAAGCCAAGACCAAACAAACCGAACCTGACGAAAAATTTTCAAGTTCGCGCCAAATGCCTGTGGGAATCAAGAGTCCTTGATCAGGTTTGTTAAGCATAATTTTCTTCTCGTTTTTGCCATCTTTTAAGACCACTTCAAAACTTCCGCTTAAGGCAATCAAAAATTCCAATTGTTCTTTATGCGAATGTCCACCGCGATACGCCCCACTTGGCACGTCATATAGATAATATACGCGTTTGATATCAAAAGGAACACAGTCTTTTTCAATGACCGAAAGGTTGCCTCTTCTATCTTCTATTTTTGGGATGTTTACGAATTTTATGTCTTGAATGTTATTCACTATGTAGGCGTTTTAGATTTTTATAAGTTTTTATTCCAGAATGTGCTACGTTGACCTTATGACCAATATCGTTGAAATTTATCAAATTCTTTCTCAAAAGAAAAAACATAAGCTTCCATACATATATATAAGCCCAATAACCATAGAGTTTATAATTGAGTGCACCTCTCGCAAATATAAGTCTATCGGAATTGATCTCATCACTAGAACTCAACGGTTCATGTATCACGATAAATTCGGGTTCGAAAACAAGCTTTAAATGCTTATATTTTATTAAATCTAACAGAAAAATATGGTTTTCACTATCCTGAAAAGTAGCACCAAGTCCGAAGTTTTCGTTGAAACGCACGGTGCCATTTACAATCGATAATCGCTTGAACGAGATTTCTATAGAAAGTACGTATATACAGAAGGTATCTAAATGAGTTCGTTCTTTTGGATATTTACTGTAAGGCTTGTTCTCTGTTGTTAACGTTTTGAAAGTTATTACATCTGCATCTTTAAGTTCTGAATGACTTTGCACAATGTGATTTTCAAAACCTTTAAGAAAAACGACATCATCATCGGCCAATAAACAAATATCTCCCACGGCATTTTCAATTGCTAAATTTCGACTTTTACTTATCCCTTTTTCGAAGGAATTGATGACTCTAATTTTTGGGTCGTTTGAAAAAACGGTACATTCTGCTGATGTTTGATTAATAATCAGGATTTGGTAATCTGATAGTTTATTATATTGAAACATCACATCCAAAAACTCCAAGGAATTTCTATCGACAGTGGATATAAGTATTTCCAAATGGAGTGACGATGCTTCTTTTTTGTTCATTGAAACGTTTATCTTTGAAAAACAAATGTATTAAAATACGGATGAAAATACTCCTTATAGGCGAATTTAGCCGATTACATAATTCCTTGAAGGAAGGTTTAGTGACTTTGGGACATGAAGTGGTTCTAGTGGGAAATGGCGACCAATTTAAAAAGTATCCTGTTGATTATAATATTGACACACGGTTTTTTAATAAACCCATTCCATTTTTTTTTAGAAAAATAGGAATAAGACTGCTAAAAAAAGACTTCGCAGATTTAGAAATCGTCTACCGCTTCCATAAATTTTTACCAAAGCTTAAGGGATTTGATATTGTGCAACTCATCAATGAAGATGCACTATGTATGCATCCAAATTTGCAAATTGGATTGCTTAAAAAACTCATAGAGCAAAATAAAAATTTATTTTTATTATGCTGCGGTGATGATTACATCACGATTAATTATTATTTAAAATTAGACCAAAATTACTCCATTTTAACACCATATCTTTCCAATCCAGCACTAAAAAAAGAATATCAATACTCGCTAAAGTACATTACCCAACCTTATAAGGAATTACATGATTTCGTCTATAAATTTAGTAAGGGCGTCATTGCTTCTGATATGGATTACCATCTGCCTCTGATGAATCATTCAAATTATTTAGGCCTTATTCCAAACCCGATAAATTGCGACACTCTGAAATATATTCGGATTGACATTCAGGATAAGATTATAATTTTCCATGGTGTCAATGTCCATAATTATATTAAAAAAGGAAATCGGTTCTTTGATGAAGCACTGGAGCTCATAAAATCGAAGTTTAAAGATAAAGTTGAAATTATTAGAACTGAAAGTCTTCCTTACAATGATTACATAAAAATCTATGATTCTTGCCACATTTTGCTTGACCAAGTATATAGCCTTGATCAAGGCTACAATGCACTCGAAGCCATGGCAAAAGGGAAAGTCGTCTTTACCGGTGCCGAACAGGAATGGTTGGACTACTATAATTTAAAAGAAGATACTGTTGCCATCAACGCCTTACCCGATGCAGAAAAAATAGCTGAAAAACTGGAATGGCTGATTTTGAATCCTGAAAAAATTACTGAAATATCAAAAAATGCACGGGCGTTTATTGAGAAAGAGCATCATTATATTAAAATTGCCGAAAAGTATTTGGGGACTTGGAATAAAAACTCAAACTAAACTTCTGATAATTTCTGCGGGACAACCACCAATAACCACATTTTCAGGACAACTTTTAGTCACGATAGAACCTGTTGCAATCACAGAATTCCTTCCTATGGTCACTCCCTTTAAGATTGTCACATTGTTACCAATAAAAACATTACTCTCAATAATAACTTCTTTAGGATCGGGATCTGTTTGTTTCCGTTTTCCAATATCCAAGTCATGAAAATTACTATCCGAAATTTGACAATTATAGCCTATCAGTACATCATCATTAATAGTTATTTTTTTTTCTGAAACTACCGAAAATGAATTGTTAATATGTATATTATCCCCAAAAATGATCGTTGCGTTTTTGTTTCTTGCTTCAATATAAGCATATGTATTATGTCTAAACGGCGAATTAATAATCCCAAAACTAACATTTTTACCAAAATGGATTTGTCCTTTACCTCTTAAAACTACCGGTTGAAAACTATTATAACTTCCAATTTTAGGAGCATTGTCAGAATGAAAGAAAAAAATGATTTTTCTAACAGTCATAATAAAATCTGAAATAATACCTGTAACCATATGTTATGATGCTCTATCTAGTTTTCCAAAAAGGGATTTGTTAAAAATAATCAAAATGACAATAAGATGAATTACATAATCTACAAAATGGGCTATAGTAGCCCCTTTCACACCGTACAAATCAATTAAGTAAATACTTGCAATATATAAAATCAGTATCGATAAGGCTTCTGTGAAAATGTAATACCACAACATTTTTTTAGCCAAAATTTGATATGCTACAACAATGGACATTACTTTTAGGAAATCGCCAAGCAACTGCCAAAAGAATAAACTTTCCACCTCTTCAAATTCTGAAGTAAAGACAAGTCTGATAATGTAAGTCCTTAAAAAATAGATTAAAATCAAACCCAAACCGAAAATCGGCATGACGGTTTTGTAAAAACTAAAGACCTCTTTTCGGAATTCCCACTTTGTCTGTATCTCTGCAAAACGAGGCAAAAGATACAACGATAGCAATGTACTTACAAACATCAAATAATAGGAAGAGAGGCGGTTCATGGCTTCCCAGAGTCCTGCATCTTGCAAACTTTGGGTGTCGGTGATATAATTACGTATGGCAACCTTGACTAATGGTAGGGTCAAAGCCGTAAACAGTGCCATAATCGAAAAGGCTCCTAAATTTTTAATACTTCCAAAACTAATGCTCTTCCAACGAATCAATTTCAGAATGTGCTTTTGGCTATAAGCACCAAGGACCGTCGCCAAAATTATAAGCGATTCAACGGTTGCAACTGCTATTAATGCGCCTTCTAATTGATGTTGCCAAATAAGATACAAAGTGAGGCAGACTCCAAATAGTTGGGCATAAATATTAATATACAGCAGCTTTTTAAATTGTGAGTACCCATTGAGGACGGCTAATAAAAAGGCGTTAAAGGCATAAAATGGAAGCGCCACTGCCAAAATTTTTATGATATATGAATAGTCACTTTTTGAATCAAAAAGTAAACGACTCAAAAATTCCGCCTCAAAAAAACAATACATTGAAACTAAACACGTAGAAAAAATCGACACATAAAATGCTGTCGAAATTGTTTTTGAAAGCTCTATCGATTTGCTTTTAAATTCAGATACATATTTCACAACACCATTGGTAAAACCAAGCGTAGAAAGGGAATATGCCGAAGTCAAAAAATCCCTTAAATTCCCAATAAGTGCCATACCTTCCGTTCCAACAAAAATGGCAATGGCCTTGGAAGTCAAAAAACCTGAAATAATGCGTATCAAAACAGCCACAGAATTGATCGAAGCAATTTTGATGAGCATATTATTCCGAATTGAATTGATTAACATTTTCAATGAAACAGGATTATAAAATAAATAAAATATGATGTTAAACTCGATTACTTATGATTTTCATCGGATATAACCCCAAACAAAGAGGTACTAAACAATAGCAACACCACACCATAGAACAACACGTAGCTCACGAAATGTGCAATTACAGCACCCTTGACACCAAAAACATCAATAAAATAGGTACTGATGAGATACAACATAAATACCAAGAAAACTTCAATGATGATAAAGTGCCAAAACATACGCTTGGCAATAAATTGATAGACAATAACTATGGACATGACCTTTACAAAATCACCCATTAATTGCCATAAAAACAAATTCTCGGTAGGTTGAAATGCTTCAGAAAACACCAAAGGCACAATAATAGAACGCAACAAATATATCAAAAGCAATACCCCAGCAAAATATGGGAGCACAGTTTTATAAAAGTTGAAAACTTCCTTTCTAAATTCTGATTTATTTTCTATTTCACTAAACCTTGGCAGAAAGTAAAGGCTCATCATCGACATAATAAACATCAGGTAATAATCGGAAATACGGTTCATGGCTTCCCAATAACCAGCTTCCTTGATACCAACAACATCGATGATATAATTCCTGATAACAATGGAAACAAAAGGAACGGCAATGGCAGTTACCAAAGCCATGATGGCAAAGGGTCCAAATTTTTTGAGTACGGTAATATTGATGTTCGATATTTTTATGGAGGATACCAAACTTTTTTGGTTCATAATGGCCACAAGCGTCATAAATACAAGTAAAGACGGTGTTATAACGGCAGATACCAATGCACCATCAATATTGCTTTGATAAATCAATAACAGTGTGATTCCCAAACCAAGTAGTTGCCCAATGATATTGATGACCAGAAGCATTCGGAATTTTGAGAACCCATTCATGATGGCAAAGCAGAACATATTCAAGGAATAAAATGGCAGTGCCACCGCCAATACCTTTATGACATAGGCAAAATTATAATTGGTAGAAAACAAAAAATTGTTAATTAAATCGGCGTTGTAATAACAGATAAATGCGACTATAAAAGTGGAAACAAATCCAAAGTAATAAGCTGTGGAAATGGTTTTACTCAACTCTAGAGTGTTTTCCTTAAACTCGGAAATTTGCTTCACTAGTCCATTGTAAAATCCTAAAATTGATGCAGCCTGAACCGCACTCAAAAAATTCCTCAAGTTGCCAATCAATGCCATGCCTTCTACACCAATGAGCACTGCAATAGCTTTGGACGTTAAAATTCCGGCAATCATACGGGTGATTACCGTAGCCGTGTTCAAATGTGCAACTTTGAACAATACATTACTATTGATATATGATTGAAATCTTCCCAACTAATAGTGATTTATGACATAAATAACTTGTTTTACTTCTTCATCTGTCATCACAGGACTTATAGGAATGCTCAAAATCGTTTTATGGATATCTTCAGTAAGGGGATATGATAAATCTTTATATTCTGAAAGAGCCTTTTGCTGATGAGGTGCTGTAGGATAATGAATGAGCCATCCAATTCCATGAGCATTCAAATGTTCTATAAACAAATCCCTTTTGGCAACCCTCACAACAAACACATGAAACACATGGTTATCAGAACCGTTGTAAAACGGAAGCCGCATTTTCTCGTTTTTGATTTCCGATAGGTATTGTTTTGCTATTGCCCGTCTTTTTGAATTATCGGCATCCAGCAATTCCAATTTTATGTTTAAAAATGCTGCCTGAAGTTCATCCAAACGACTATTGAGGCCAATAATATCATTGACATTTTTATTTGAACTTCCATAATTGCGCATCATCGCTATGCAATTGGCAAGCTCACTATCATTGGTGGTTACTGCACCACCATCGCCAAGACAGCCCAAATTTTTACTGGGATAAAAACTAAAAGCTGCTGCATCACTCAAATTACCAGCTTGTAAAGATTTGGAATTTGCAACCGCTCCATGTGCCTGTGCAGCATCCTCAACAACCAATAGATAGTTTTTTTTTGCAATGGACTGAATCGCTTCCATATCAGCTAATTGTCCATATAAATGAACGGCTAAAATGGCCTTTGTCTTATTGGTGATGTTTTTTTCAATTTCTTTTGGTGAGATATTGAATGTTTGTTCATCAGGTTCAACCAACACAGGCTTCAGTCCAGCGTGTATAATAGACAAAATGCTCGCTATGTACGTATTTGCAGGAACAATAACCTCATCGCCAAATTGAAGTTTGCCCAAATGAACGTAGGCCTTAAAAATCAAAATGAGTGCGTCCAGTCCGTTTGCTGTGCCAATACAGTGCTTGGTGCCACAATACTTCGCAAAATTCGTTTCAAATTTTGCAACCTCATTGCCAAGAATATAATGTCCTGAATCTAAAAACTGCTGGAATTTTTCCTGAAGTTTAGGTTCAAAGCGCGTATTGATTTTATGTAAATCTAAAAATTTGATCATTGCAATGTTAGTCTGTAAAAATCTTGTAAATACACCGAGCAACCAAGTTCTTCCTTTTGTTTGAGTAATCCGGCACTATACCCCATTTCATTCAACTCGTTAACTGTTCCCATTGAAAAAAAACGCTTACCTTTCTTTTGATATTTATAAATCAAATGAATAAATAAATATTCTAAAGCCCTTAATTCTTCGCCCTTTAATGTCGTTGCACCATATTGGGATTTGACTACTTGTTCTGTTTCGAATAGTGTAATTCCCGCAATAATTTCGCCTTCAAAGTAGACATCATATTGATGGATATTTTTGGGAAATTTACTTTTAAGAAACTGTATCTCTTCAAGTGTATGAACAGGGTTGGAATCGTATTTGTCCTTCAATTTGGGCACTAAAACGTGATTCCAGAAGTTATCACATTCATACGCTTCTTTTATTTCAAACTCAAAAGATTTTGTTTTATTAAAATGTTTCAATTTCGTTTTATGGAGCCGCAATGGTAATGAGTAATCTATCATCATCTCAATGTCTCGCCTATACAGTTCGGAATTGACTCGAAGCATTAAATAACTTAATTCATTGGATGCAGAACTCGCATAGCTTGAAGGCATTGATTTTAATAGCAACTCATCTATGTCGTTAGCCTTAAGATGCGCCAACAATGACTCAAACATTTCTTCAACTTCTTTAAAATTGATATCTTTTAGTAACAATAGGCCTCCATAAGTGAGACCTTGGTGTGAGCTAATTGTATTCTCCGTTCTGTTAGCTGGGAATATCCCTTTGAGTTTCTCATTCTTATAAACCATCAACGAGAAATCTTCAAACCGATCTTTGTGATACTCCATAAAATCCCGATGGAATAAAAACGTGGCATTCTTTGATTTGGAAACAAATTCGTTCCATTCAAATGCTTTTGAGGGCGCATAACGCTCCACCTTATAACCCGAATCTGAATAATATTCTGTCGCTTTCAATAAAACTAAACCTTTGAGAATGATGTAAAACTAAAATTATTTTTACTTTTAACTCCAATAATGACCATAAATTATCAAATGTCCGAAAAGCGATTCAAATTTATACTGCTCAGTATCCTTTTTGTCGTTTTTTTTGTTGCCATCAGCAGGCCTATTGAAATTTTCCCAGATTCAGATGGCTATTTGAATATGGACATCTATAGATCAGCTGGTTACCCAATGTTTCTTTGGGCTCTAAAAATCGTTTCAGGAAGTCAATTTGCTTTGATTACTTCCATCGTTCAAGGCTTAATAGGGCTTGTGGCCATCTATATGTTTGTGACTCGATTAAAAAAACTCTTAAGCCTAAACCCAATTTTTTATTTACTATTGGCAGTCGTTTTGGTGGTGCCTTATATCTATGTTCAAAATCTAGCCAATGTTTATTTGTCAGAAGCACTGACCTATCCGCTGTACTTATTGGTAACGATTTGTTATATAGAAAGTTTCCTGACCAATGATGTGAGAAAATTATGGGTGGCATTGCCCATTTTGTTTATTTTGATCTTGACCAGAAGCCAATTTCTTTTTTTTATTCCTGTTGGT
>JBGSXJ010000116.1:0-2652 GCA_041751535.1 Aquaticitalea sp. | reverse complement strand
AATTTTTAGATCACTTAAACGAGCCTATTTAATGAATTTAAGAGGAAGAAATAAAGTAACACCCGAATTCAATATGTCTTCAATGACAGATATTGTTTTTTTGTTATTGATATTTTTTATGATCGCTTCTACGTTAGTTACTACGAGTGCAATCGACATACTTTTGCCTAAAGCCAGTGGAAAAACTGAAAACAAAAAATCGATAGCCGTCAGTATCACTAAAGACTTGAACTACTACATCGATCAAAAACTGGTAGGTGAAAGTGTTCTGGAGTATGAGTTAAAAAATGCCTTGCTCAACAAGGAAGAACCAACGATTGTTTTAAGAGCAGAAAAATCAGTGGCTGTAGAGAATGTTGTGAAAGTAATGGACATTGCAAACAGAAATCAATTTAAGGTTATTTTAGCCGTAAGACCCGAATAATGAAATATTTAGAGACCAAACACGAACGCAATTCTGCAAAAATTACCACACTTATCGTGGCGATTTTGATATTGCTATTGTTTGTTGTAGGTCAAACCTATTTAGATCCGCCTTTGGAATATGGGGTCGCCGTCAATTTTGGTACTTCGGATGTTGGAAGTGGTGATGTACAACCTTTGGAACCCATTAAATCGGAGCCAAGGGAAGTAGTCGAAAAACCGGAGGTCAAAGAAACGGAAGTAGAAGAAACTAAAGCTGAACCTACAAAATCTGAAAAACCTGCAGAAAAGGTCTTAACCGAGGACAATTCAGAGGCAATCGCCATAAAAAAACAAAAGGAGGCAGCAGATGCCAAAGCAAAAGCAGATGCTAAAGCTATAGCAGATGCCCAACGTGTTCAAAGGGAAAAAGTCGCGGCTGAAGCAAAAAAACGTCAGGAGGAGGCCGATAAAAAGGCAAAACTTGATGCACTCATTGGAGGTGTCAGTAAATCAGATGGAAAAACCACAGGAGGTGAAGGCCCAGACGGAAAAGCGGGTGATAAAGGCCAATTGGATGGTGATCCTTATGCACCGAGCTACTTCGGTCAACCCGGGACTGGAAGTGGAGGTAATGGTACTGGCTATGGTCTGAACGGACGTGGAAAACCCATCAATGGTAAGGTCATTCCTGATTGTGATGAAGAAGGCCGAGTGGTCGTCGAAATACATGTCAATAGAGATGGTCGGGTTGTAAAAGCTGATCCAGGAAAGAAAGGAACTACTGGCGATCTGTGCTTGTATGAAGCTGCAAGAAAAACAGCAATGACCTATAAATGGCCAGCCGATTCTAAAGCCCCCGCAAATCAAATTGGGTTTGTTAAAATTGACTTCAGTGTTACTCAGTAAATGACCTATCAAGATACAGTCAACTGGATGTTCAAGCAGTTACCAATGTATCAAAATCAAGGTAAGACTGCTTATAAAGCCAATTTAGACAATACACTGCTTTTGGCGGAGTATCTCAATCACCCCGAAAACAAATTTAAAAGTATTCATGTTGCTGGCACCAATGGAAAGGGATCAACAAGTCATATGTTGGCCTCCATTCTTCAAGAAGCTGGCTATAAAGTGGGCTTGTACACATCTCCGCATTTAAAGGATTTTAGGGAACGCATTAAAATTAATGGTATCGAAATTGACGAACGGTTTGTAGTGGATTTTATGGACCAACATCGATCCTTTTTTGAAACGAATTCACTGTCATTTTTTGAGATGACTGTTGGATTGGCATTTGATTATTTTTCTAAAGAACAGGTAAATATTGCCGTAATTGAAGTCGGAATGGGAGGACGGCTCGATTCCACCAACATCATTACACCATTGGTTTCCGTGATTACGAATATAGGTTTGGATCACACGCAATTTTTGGGCAGTACTCTTAAAGTTATAGCAAAGGAAAAAGGAGGCATTATCAAGCCAACGATTCCTGTGGTTATTGGAGAAACACAAACTGAAACGAAACCGGTTTTTGAAATGTTGGCTCATTCCAACAATTCCAAAATACATTTTGCAGATCAAGAAATTTCCGAAGTTTATGAATGTGATTTAACAGGAGATTATCAAAAGAACAATATAAAGACAGTTCTACAGACCATTAAAATACTTCAAAACAAACCATTTCATATGTCAGAAGATCATATTAAAAATGGTTTGCTCAATGTTGTAAAGAACACAGGATTAAAAGGCCGTTGGCAAGTGCTTCAGGAACAACCCAAAATTATTTGCGATACCGCACACAACAAAGAAGGCTTGGAATATGTGGTAAAACAGCTAATGAGAGAAAGTTACGATAGCTTGCACCTTGTTTTTGGAGTTGTGAATGACAAAGATGTTGAATCGCTTTTTTCAATCTTACCAAAAGATGCGACCTATTATTTCTGCAAACCCAATATTCCCAGAGGTCACGATGCTGAAGAACTTTACCATAAATTCATAGCCAATGATTTCAATGGAAACTATTTTTCAAGTGTTAGAGAAGCCTTGAAAGCAGCGAAGGATTACGCTTCGATTGATGATTTGATTTACATTGGTGGAAGTACCTTTGTCGTGGCAGAAATTATTTAATATTTTTTCAAAAAACCTTTTGCGATACCGAAAACTAATTTATATTTGCAGTCCGATAACGAAGGGCGATTAGCTCAGCTGGTTCAGAGCACCTCGTTTACACCGAGGGGGTCGGGGGTTCGA
>JBGSXJ010000115.1:0-13449 GCA_041751535.1 Aquaticitalea sp. | reverse complement strand
GAATAACGCGGAGACGGATCCACCTTCCGAGTGACCAAACAGGACCGCTTTTTTGGAGCCTACTGCATCCATCACCGCGCGAATGTCATCCATGCGTTCCTCTAAGGTTGAAAGCTCCACGATACGATCGGAAAGCCCTGTACCGCGTTTATCAAAGAGAATCACCCGTGCTACCTTTCCCAATTCCTGTAAAAAGTGGACCAATTCGGGACAGGCCCACATTAAATCAATATTAGAGACCCAACCAGGGATATAGACCAAATCTACGGTACCCGTACCGAATACCTGATAGGCAATATTGATACGACCGCTCTTCGTATATTGAGTGTGGGGTTTCACAGTACATGTTTTAAGGAGCTATCCTATCTAAAGTGTTGATAGATAAAACAATCCGTTTATAGAGGCTGTAAAAATAAAGGAATATTTTTATTGCGCGACCATGGAAACATTATTAAAACGATAATAATGCTCAAGAATCAATAATAGATCCTAGGCAAGCCATCGAAATAGCCATAAAAGGTGGTCGCTAGAGTGGCATCGTAAATGGCTTCAAAATCTACTTGCTCTGCAAACCTTTGATCCTTGTCTACAAAATAGGTGTTGACATGTTTCATGAATTCCTGTTTGGTGTCGCTCTGGTTCACGGTTTTGCGCATCAAACGCATATAGTCCAGTTTTGAGATCCGGATGTTGTTATCAGCAGAGGCATATTCTAGATAATCATCCTCGTTTTTTACTTTTTTGATTTCATTACGGAAGCGGAACGTTTCATCGTTCAAGATATAGCTATGGTAATCTACAAAGGTATTTTTAAACTCTCTGACGTCCACATCTTCAGCCGGGATCTCCAAGGATTGGGTGTTTGAAGGATATTGGGAATACGCCGTAGGATTGGTTACAAAACCAAATACAAAGAGAATGAAGCATATATACGTAATTGTTTTCATAGGCTACAGTGTTTATGGGTCTGATATTTAGAAGTTTGTCATTACACAAGTTACAATTTATTTCGAAATTAAAGGACTCGTCTACCCTTGATATTGATTGTTTTTTTGCATCGGTTCATTCGGAAACCGTATGCAATATTGCAACAATAGTCTCGTTAACCAGTTTCCCAAACACAACCCTCACACCAGTCACCACGCTCATCACATCGGGCGTTGGTGGCGTGATCCGAGAGCAGCCTCCATCACAAAGGGCATCACGGTCGCGGTGTCCAATGCCAAATAGGCACTCCGCGAAATCCCGGCACCGCGAACGGAACTTATCAAGCTAAATTAAGACCTAACACCCTCTCGATTTTTAAGATACAATTCCTGAACCAAAACAATGACAATAACCGTGATGGGAGTGGCGAGTATCAAACCCCAACCCCCTGTGAGGGCGCCCATAAATAGTTGCGCAATCAGGATCAGCGCGGGAGGCATCGCTATCAGCTTTTTTTGAATATAAGGGGTGATGAAATTACTTTCCAAAAGCTGCACGGTAAGATAGATACCCAAAACAATCAGTGCCGTCTGCGGACTGTCCATCAAACCGACCAACACCGCAGGCACCAATGCCACCATAGGTCCAAAGTTCGGCACAAAACTTAAAATCCCCGCTAGTAAGGCCAAAACCAACCACAATTCAATGCCCAGTATCGACAGCCCTATGCCCGTTAAAATAAAAACGATGAGCATGGAAAAGAGTGTGCCTTTGATCCAATTTTGCAGTTGTATGCGCAAGCGATCCACAACTTTCTCTCCCTTTTCCCGCGAGTTGGGAGGGAGCAATACCAATAGCCCGTTGACATAGGATTTGGGCGATACGGTAAAGAAAATGCTAATAAACAGCACCACATACAAGTCCCCAAAAACACCAAAGGTCGATTGAAAGAACCCACCCACAAATTTTTGTACCTTTTCCATGGTGTTATCCGAAGTGGCCTTTTCCATGGCTTCCCGACCCAGCTCCCGCTCATTTAACCACTGCTTGGCATTCTCCACGGTTTGTGGCAGGGTTTCGCTCAACTCCGAGAGCTGCGCCTGCACTTTGGCACCAATAAGCCAGAACAACAAGCTGATAATTATAATGGTGCCGAGGATGGAAATGCTCGTGCAGATCCATTTTTTCCAATTGGTTTTGTTGCAGATAAATCGGCTAAGGCCCGTAAAATAAATGGAAATAAGCGTCCCTGCCAAAATCAATAGGAAGGCATTGACGGTTTTCATAACAAACAGGATCATGAGCGTGATAAAGGCAACGATACCTACGGTAATCCACACCTTTCGTTTAAACGAATCTGGGGTCTTTGGCTTGTCGGTGGAAGGTTTGCTGTTTTCCATAGGGTTAAATGATTGATAGGTACGTAATTGATGTTTCCATTTAGACGCGTAAGATACTATAATTTTGGAAGGGAAATTAAAAACCTATGAGCATTTGGTCATCACTATCCTTATCAGTATCAGAGGACGTAAATTGACAGGTAGAGGCCTGTCCCGAATTCTCGGTTGGCCCCGAAGTCTCGGGATTGGCCCCGAATTCTCGGGATTGGCATTTAGTAATGAGGGATGAGGAATTAGTGATGTGTGATGTGTTCGGAATTAAGATGCGAAAATCTGTGAGATCAGCGGGAGATAAAAATCGAGTATCATTGAAAATTAATGTTTAAAAACGGTCAACTCTAATCAGGGACGTTGACTTCAATTTCAACATCAACTTTTTTTTATAGAAAAGTTAGTCCTATTTTTCGATTCAGTCCTTGTTCAAAAATTCTGATTAATGTAGAAAGTTGAATATTTCCTTTTGCATTTTCGAGTTTCGAAATATAACTTTTCTTGGTTCCTGCCTTTTCTGCCAATTGTTCTTGTGTCATGTTTGCTTCTTTTCGGGCCCATTTTAGCATTTCACTGATGATAAACATTTGAGCACCTTCTTCGTATTTGTTGCGTTTTTCAGTACCAATTTTACCATGTTCAAGTTCGATTAACTCGTCAAATGACTGTATGTTTTGATAATCTTTCATGTTCTTATTTTTTAATACTAAAATATTGATTCATTAATTGTATTGCCTTATCAATTTCATTTTGCGGTGTTTTTTGTGTTTTTTTTTGAAATCCGTTAAAAAGTACAATAAGTTTTCCATCATCAAAGCAGCAAAAAATCCTGTAGATGTTCGATTGATATTCAACACGAATTTCGTAAAGTCCGTTCGTTCCGGTGATATGGTCTAAAAACTTTTTAGGAACTCTATCAACTTGCTTAATCAGTTCGAAAACATATTGTATTTTAGCTTTAACTTTTTGGTCTTGCTTTTGGTAAAACTCAATAAAGTGGTTCTCATAGAAGATGATCTTTCTGCTCATTGCGCAAAGTTATCTTAAAAGATAACATTTTCCAAATTTTTGTTGGATGATTTTGCTTGATCTAAATGCACCTTAATATCCCATGAATCTTTTTGGGATCACAATATAGCATTTAATTGCGCCTTCAAATCCTCAAAATTCCTCACGTCATTTAAATGGACATTGTCTATTTCGTACAAATCTGAAAAGGTGCTAAAGCTGCTGCCATCGCTTCGGGTACGCTTGCTGCCTTTGGGATAGTAGGTTCGTTTGGCAATAAAGTCGGCTTTGCTAATCCATCCACAAACGGTCACCTCATTTTTAAGTTTATGATAACTGCAAAAGATATAAATCTCGGTTTCAAAATAGTCCTGTAGTTTTAGGAAATTATTGGTGTAGCTCCGCTTCACTTCCGTGGTGCGTCCCATCGTTTTGACATCCACCTTTTTGGAATTGATGACCAAATCCACCCCGTTGTCAAATCCACCTTTACCATCAACATAGCCCAAACCAAATACTTCCATGATTATTGACTGTCCAATAATGCCCGTGAGTTGTTGTTCTGCGGTACCATTGGCGGTATGGCGATTGCCAAAATTGACCGTCTCTAGGATGGTCTTGCAATGCTCAATGAGATGGTTTTCAGGTTTTAGGGTAAACATTTCCTTGATTTTATACGAATGTAAAAAAAATTCCGAATTCTGATGCTCACATTTTCGAATTGGTTCGATGCCTACTTATAAACCATTTAAACGCTATTAACTATGAGACAATTATTACTAATCTTTACACTGCTTTGTACCTCTTACATGACGGTGAATGCCCAAACCAACACGTGGACAGGTGGTGGCGGCAACACGAACTGGAATACTACTGCCAATTGGAGTTTGGGGCTTGTGCCAACTGCTGTCCACGATGTGGTCATTCCGACAGGATTTACGGTAAACCTCAATGTTGCTGGAGCTACTAAATCGATCGTGGTACAAGGGAATTCAACTTTTAATATGGCGAATAATTTGAGTATTCTAAATGCTTCTTCATTTGCATCTAACGTAACGGTTAGCTGGACGAATGGATCTTTAATTGGTGGCGGGACACTTATTAACAATGGGACACTAAACATGGATACAGGAGGTTCTCGATATGTTTCTGGTGGTACAACGATAAACAATACAGGAACTGTCACCATGCCTGCTGGCGGGTATTTTTACCTCTATGATACAGCGGTTTTTAATAATACTGCCAGTGGAGTTTTTGATATCCAATCTGGTGCCTTGTTGTTTAATAGTGGTAATACCCATAATTTCAACAATGCAGGCTTGTTCAAAAAATCAGTGACGAATAACGATGCTCAATTTTCCATGATATTGACCAATACGGGAACCATTGCAGTGGAGAGCGGTACTTTGACGATGAACACTTTGGAGAAAACCTTTAATGGTGGCGTATATAACGTTTCAACTGGCAGTGCCTTGATATTGGGAGTTAATGTAAATGTCAACACTATCCTTACAGGCCTATTGAATGGACCGATGAACTGGACCAATAACGTTTCGGTGTCCACTAGCGCATCCTTCAATTTCACAGGAACTGCAGGTGTCACTTGGACTTCTGGAAGTTTGATAGGAGGAGGTGCGCTGACCAATAATGGCACCATCAGTTTAGCTTCCGGTGGTTCTAGATATGTGTCAGGAGGAACAACCCTGACCAATACAGGACTGTTTATCATGCCAAATGCTGGATATTTTTACCTATATGACACTTCCGTATTTAATAATACCGCCAGTGGGGTTTTTGATATTCAATCTGGTGCATTATTATTTAATAGCGGTACCAGCCATAATTTCAACAATGCAGGTTTGCTCAAAAAATCAGTGACAAATAACGATGCACAATTTGCCATGAAATTGACCAATACGGGTACCATTACTGTAGATAGTGGAACTTTGACGATGAACACGATAGAAAAAACCTTTGATGGAGGTACTTATAATGTCGCCACGGGTAGCCAACTAATTTTGGGAGTCATCACCAATGTCAGCGGAACACTTACAGGTGTCCTGGATGGGGCTATTACGTGGGCTACTAATATTTCTGTTGCAAGTACTGCAACCTTTGGGTTTACGGGAACTACTGGAATCCATTGGAATTCGGGATTTTTAATTGGCGATGGACTACTCAACAATGCAGGAACAATTAATTTAACAACCGCAGGGAGTAGATATATTACAGGAACTACCACTTTGTCCAATACAGGAACCATCACATTGCCATCGGGAGGCTATTTATATCTTTATGATAATACGACTTTAGATAATCAAGCTTCAGGTGTGATCGATTTTCAATCGGATGCCATTGTTTTAAACAATACAAGTGGAACTTTTAATATCAATAATTCAGGAATCATCCAAAAAACGGCTGGGACAGGTGTGACACCCATTCATATTCCAACCGTAAATTCGGGAACTATCATTGCAAATTCTGGTGAACTGGAATTCGTAGACACCTATTTGCTTACCAATACAGTACAAGGCACCATTAAAGGAACAGCAACTATTGATCTTCCATTATCTGCCAACTATATCAATGATGGAACGTTTGCCCCTGGTGGCGCTCCTGGAACTTTAACCGTATTGGGAACATATAAATCGTCAGCAACTTCAGTCTTGGATGTCGAGCTCAACGGATTGACTTCAGGCACACAATACGACGTACTTGCAATCACGGGTACCAACGCTATATTTGACGGCGATGTGAATGTGACTCTGGGCTTTGATGCGGCAGTTGGGAATTCATTTACAGTGGCAACCACTACGGGGACTATCACTACAAAAAGTTTGACCACACCATTTACATCTGATTATGATGGCAAGCGTTATACTTTTAATGTGACCTATCCAAATGATACTGCGGTACTCTTGACCGTTTCTGCACGCGTGGACATACAAGCGCCTAGCATTATCACTCAAAATGTCACCCTTCAGTTAAATGCTTCCGGTACTGCAACTTTAACACCTGCCATGGTAAACAATGGTACAACCGATAACTGCTCAATCCCAGCCGACATTACCTATTCTTTAAATATGACGGCGTTTACCTGTGCCAATTTGGGTGCGAATACTGTGACACTTACGGCAACTGATGAGGCTAATAATGTTTCTACCGCGAATGCAACGGTAAACGTAGTGGATGCAATCAATCCCACAGTAACTTGTGGAAGTGATCTTGCAGTAGATAGCTCTGGGAATTACACATTGCCAAATTATAGTACCAACAGTACAGCATCGGCATCCGACAACTGCAGTGTAACGTTGGTTCAAACTCCAGCGGCTGGAACGTCTTTAGCAGATGGAACCCATACCATCTCTTTTGTGGCAACGGATGGTAGCGGCAACTCTGCCAACTGTTCGTTTATTCTGACCGTCAATGATACCACTTTGAGTGTGAGTGATTTGGAATTATCAGAATCCAGCATTCAGTTGTATCCAAATCCAGTGCGCGATATCTTGACCCTCAAAAATATAAATCACTTGGAATTGGTGGATGCCCAAATTATGGATATTACAGGAAAAGTAATTAGCACTTTTGACCTAAAACACATGGGATTGACCAAAGAAATTTCAATTGGCACTTATGCCAATGGACTCTATTTTGTAAAAATCAATGCCTTGACCAGATCTATAACCAAACGTATCGTAAAAGAATAGATACATAAATATTTTTATTTTGTTGTTTTGAAAAAGCTATCATTGAAGAATGATGGCTTTTTAAATTTACAGCGAGACAGGAATATTCAACTGGAAAACAACGTATTAAGGCGGAAGTTCCAATTTTAGGGCTATCTTTGAAATCAATGATGACATTCTTCTTTTGGTTCGATGTTATTTAAATTTCCATATTCAAATTTATTTAAAAGCCAATTTCAATGAACTATTACAAGACATTTAGCATCCTAGTGTTAGTGGCATTCTCTGCCACTGCATGTTTGCAATCTACCAAAAAAGATGGGCCTGTTAATTATGATGCACCGTTAACAGATACTGTACTTTAAATGAAACCCAGCAAGGGGTTATCCAAACATCGCAAGTTGAAAAACAACCAAAGCTTAAATACTTTAATGTTCTCGATACGCGCGATGGGACAATAATAGAACGTTATCCCTTTCCTGCAACCTGGCAGCAGCATACGGACGGCGAATATGCTTACACAGGTCCAAACGGAGTCAAAGTGATTGGTGATAGAGGCATGAATTATGCTTTTTCAAACGATCCTACTATTTTACAGCAATATAGAGCTGTTGGCTGGCAGGTGAAATACCCTTTGAGCATGGATGAGGTGGTGGAGCAGGAAATTGTTCCATACGCAAACACGATTGATAGAAAAATGACAAAAAAGTATCCATTGAAACAAATTCTTGATTTTGATAATGTCTTCAACAGCTTATTGTTTAAGGTAGAACAAAATCCAATACATTTGGATGCCATGGGGATAGAATGGATAGATCCGGATGGGACCAAATGGCTTACGGTCCTGCATTATCAAATAGAACAAGGTTACAACAATGTGTTTTGGAGTTATAGGGGTAGTGCCATAGGGTCAGATCCAGAACATTTTGAACAAGTGAAAAAGGATTATTTGAATGGCTTGTTAAATAGGCAGCTCAATACGGAATGGATCAAGCGTTTAAACCAAAAAAATGAATACACCATTAGAATGAGCAATGCCGACCATGAAAAAAGGGAAGCAGAATTTAAAGCTGGCGTTGCAAAACGACAAAAAGAGTGGGAGGCTAGACAGGAGGCTAATGCACAACGGCAAGAGCATATTTCGGATGTGATCTCTGGAAAGGTCAATATTGTAAATCCGGCAGGCGGTGAAAAATGGAAGGTAGACCACAAAAGCAACTATTATTGGGTGAACAGCGATGGCAAATATGTGGGAACAGATGATTATAAATATGATCCCAATAAGGATGATTACATTAATAACCGTACTTGGAAGGAGTTTAAAATAGACACTTATTAAGCTCGAATTTTTGAAGAGAAAATTGCAAACAAAAAAATAATATTTAGTGATGACATTTTGAAATTTTTGCGATGTACCTATAATTGACCGAATGCTATTAATCTAGGTTAATTATTAGGGAGCTATTGAAGAATTGAGTTGACTGCAAAGTCAGCTCTTTTTTTGCTTTATAACAAAAAATAAGATGAGAAGAACGGTCACTATGCCGAACACCCAATAAAGAATAGTGTAGGAAGTCTGCAGCTCAATCGGTGAAGTGTCACCAATCAGTACCAAACCGGCCCAATATTCAGGATTGATGGTTCTGCCTTCTGCGTTGGCTATATAATTAAGTTTTGCTTGCTGAAGTGCTTCATCTTTTGGCATGCCTTTTTTGATGTTTTTGTAAAACGATTCGATGATTTTGGCACTCGACTGTTCGTCGATTTTCCAAAGGCTTGTTAAAATACTTTCACTGCCGGCATAATTAAAGGCATGGGCCAACGATATCATGCCCTCACCGGCTTGATAGGTTGGCTTTCCAGTTTCACAAGCTGTTAGTATTGCGAGATTGGAGGAGAGATTGGTATTGTAGATTTCGTAGGTGTAAAGATAGTTGTCATTTGTATCTAAACTGTCAGTGGATTTCGCGAATATCAAACGCGACAATTCCGGAGATATATTATTTGATTCCGCATGGGTACCAATATATATGATTTTATGCTCCTTGGCACTGTTCTTAAAAATATGCTCGGTGGATTTTTCGTTTAAAAAAGAGGTGCCATTGAATAGACGTGTGGATGATTTGGCCAAATCTTTGGTAAATGGTTGCGGTAGAAGGGTTAAATAGGTCTTATCTAAATCGATGGAATCGTGGATCGCTATTTTATAATTTTCCTTCATTTGATCGTCAAATTCAGGGACAAATGCCACAAAATCCTCTTTATATGCAATGGTTTTAGGATTTTTATCGGTTAGGAATAAACTGTAATTATAAGAAATGATATGTTTGGCAAGCAAACTGTTTGAGGTCAATTCTTTATAGGAATTGATAGGGGTTGGCGTCAGCATTTCAAAACTCAAATTAAACAATTCCCTATCGGGTATAATCACCACTCGTTTTGTATGAATCTCTTTAACAAATGGCTGCCAAAGATTTTTATAGAGTTTATGAAGTGAAGCGCTTGTTTTTTTAAAATCACTTTGGCTATTTTCAGAGGCTGAAATATCGTTTTTTATAGCGTCAAATTTCAAAGGAAAGATTTTTTTCTTCTCCTTGTCGATGATCAATGCAAACAATGATTTGTCAATAAAGAGATAACGAATAACGGTAACGTTGGCAGGAAGGTTTTTTTGTATATCATCAATAGGCCGCTCTATCGAAGCATAACGCATTTGATAATATTTCGGGTAATTTTGTTTTAAACTGTCCAAAAATAACGTCCAATTATTTGAGTTGGATGACAGATTTTCAATGGTATTGGATGCCTCTTCTGTTTGAGAAAGGGATGCGTTCAATTCTTCCTTTAGTTTGTGTTCGCGTTTTAAGATCGACGATGGGACCCCCTTAAAGGCCATATTATGTTTAATACCCAATCGCGAACGAATCCTGTTATAAATGCTCGATTCATGAAGTTTGACCAAATTATCTATATATACCTGCTTTTGGTTTAGTTCATAAAGGTCATAATTGAGCTGTTTTGCAAAATCGAATAGCAATAGGTTTTCAGAAATTAGGAGATTCATATCCTCCATAGTGGTAATCACCGTTTTCCGTTGATTCAAAACCTCAATGCCACGTTCGACGTTGTTTAACAAGGACAATAACAACTCTTCATCTTTTTTAGGATATAGATTATATTTGGATTTTGCCTCAATCAAGAGTGCTTTGGGTTTGTAATATTCTATTTGAATTAGGTCATTTTTCGACTCAATCTTTAATAAGTTTTTGTCCAAAAATGACAGGCTTTCGGTACTATATTGATTTGCTCTTTGATAATTTTTTAAATTGAAATGGACTTCAGCGAGATTGAGGGTATGAAGAAAATCCTGTAAGGTGTTTTTAAAAGAACTTCTTTTAATGAACTGATGGCTTTCCGTTGCGAGGTCGATGGCCTTGTCTTCCATGCCATGTTTTGAGTAAAAGAGTGACATCTCCATAAAATCATCAAGATAGTCTTTGGAATAATCTTTTTGCATCGTCCTTTTATAGAGTGCTTCCCCTTTTTCATAGAAGCGTATTGCATTCTTGATATCGCCAGTTTCTGCATATACAGAAGCTCTGGAAATCAAGGCCCCAGAATGCCAATATAATTGAGTGTCTGGATATTGCTTGATCCAATCCAAAGCTTTGTCTAAATAATAGGATGCTTTATTATAATCACGAACTGCCATTTTTGACTGACCCAATATGACCAATGAATAGAGGATAGTGGGATCGCCCACCTCAAGGTGTTTTACTTTTTGCAGATAAGAATAACCAATAAGTT
This sequence comes from Aquaticitalea sp., assembly GCA_041751535.1. Taxonomy (GTDB): domain Bacteria; phylum Bacteroidota; class Bacteroidia; order Flavobacteriales; family Flavobacteriaceae; genus JBPOFM01. The sequence goes on along the minus strand of JBGSXJ010000115.1, from coordinate 2,630 downwards.
CATCAGAACGTTTGTACTCACCGATATCGGCATAGTAGGATGCCAAATTATCAATTGCGGATAGTTGCTTTTTCATGCCTCTTAATTTCATGGTCTCACTTTCTGAACCATCAATATACTTCTGATAGTTTGCGATCACTTCTCTTGACAGGGCGATGGCCTCTTCGTTTCTCCCCAAGGCACGATAAAGTACAGTTATGTTTGATTTGACTATGGCAGGGCGGTAATAGCGGTTCATGTCATTCGTTTCCATTTTTTTGAGCGCTTTCAATGACTCCTCAAAATAGTAGGCAGCACTATCCAGTTTTGAAGAAAACCACATCATGCCACCAACGGAATTATAAACAAAATAGGAGGTTTCATAATCTTCAACCTCCATTTCCTTTGATAGTTTAAGCGCCTTAAAATGATGTTTTTTGGCAAGGTCAAAATTGCCCAAATTACTGGCCCTGACACCCAAATTAAATTCTATGACCCCTATCTCTGCTCTCTTTTTATCCCTGATCTTTACGCCATAGGAAAGTGCTTCGAGATTGATATCATATGCTTTTTGTGGTAGGCCCGCATCATCATATATCCAAGCCAGTTCCAACAGACCACCTTTGATGATGTAGGGATCCATGCTGGTTTTTAGATAGGTCATTAGGTTGTTGGCTTTTTGAATTGCCAGAACTGGAGTTTGATTTGCCAATTTGAAACTTCCAGAATATTGAATATAATCTACAAGTGTGTCGAAATTCTTTACGCTTTTGAAATACTCAATTTGTTTGTTCACTTCATTTTGAGCCGTTGTGTAATCTCCTTGGTCAATTAAATGTGCGATTTTTGCTGTGCCAACGAGCGAATCGTTTTGGGCAAAACTATATTGCACTGCACACATGAAACTTAAGGCAATACTGGCAAAATAACTAGAAGCCCTGCTCATGAATTTTAAGGTTTAATCTTTTAGTTTGGTAAGTAGGGATTGAGCTTTTTCCAAAGCGCTCAATTTGAAATTCTTCCTCGCCTCTTCCACGTTCTCGGCTTTCAAGTACGCTAATCCCAAATAATAATAGGCATCATTTTTAAAAGCATCTTGATCACCATTTGCAACTTCTTCCAAATAATCAATGGCACGCTCCTCTTTTTTATCTGCCAAATAAGCAACACCCAAAAAATAATTGATGGTATCATTTTGTGGCTCCTTTTCATGCAAAACCATCCATTTGTCAATGGCCTTATCATACTGGCCTTGTTTGTAATTGACCATGGCATCAAAAAAAGCAAAGTTTTCCGTGCTGCTCATGGTTGTAGGAAGACCAGGATCTGGTCTGAAATATTGGGCATATAGCCTGCTGTTAGACGGCTCCCTCAAAAACCAAAATATACCGACCAACAAAATGATTGTGGCAGCAACCCCAAACCAAGTAAAGGTCATCATACGATTCGGGGCTCTTTTCTTTATTTTGATAGGTTCGGAGAGCGCTTCATGAAAGTCTTCCAGCTTTTCCTTTAAGGCCTGTTCTTCAATTCCAAAAAGTAACAATTGTATATCATCAACCAAAGTTTTGAACTCGGCATCCGTTTGAAGTCGCGCTTCAAAAGACAGACGCTCCGCTTTAGGCATGGTATCGTTATGGTACCGTTCTACCGTTTCCAATAATTCTTGTGATATGTTGTTCTTATCTTTCAATTTTTTATGTTTTAGAGGCTAACACCATTTCGCGAAGTTTCTCCATACATCTATATTTTTTGTTTCGTGCTGTAGTTTCCTCAATTTGCAATTCTTCTGCTATTTCCCGCAGGGATTTTTTTTCAAAATAAAATGTGGTCAATAGCTCTTTACAAGGACTTCCCAAACTCTTAAAAGCGTCCATTGCCTGTCTTAATTTTTGTTTGTAAACTTCTTGTTCTTCTTCATGTTGATATTCAAATGCGTCCTTTAAAGCGACTTCATTTTCAAGTAAATGTGTTTTTTTGAATCGCAATGAACCCAAGACGTCCAACCATTTATGTTTAGCTATCTGGTACAAATATCCTTGTAAAGCAGTCTCGTTTTTTGGAATGAAAAGATCATTTTTGACATTTTTCCAAACCGCGATAAATGCCTCTTGATATACGTCTTTTGCTTGATCCTTTGTGCCTTTGTTCTTTAAAACAAATGATTCTACTTTATGGTAATTTGAAGTGTAAAATGATTTTAAGGCAATTGAATCGTTTGCTTTTAAGGCATGAACGAGTTCAGTTTGTGAATCAATTTTGTAGGTGTGTCCCATGAATTTTGGCAAATCATGAGAAATATACAATTTATTCAATACACTTCAAATAATTGGACTGTAAAACCCAACATTTTAAGGATTTAACATATCTGTAATACATTTGATGTCATGCTGATACATTTTTAAGTTCACATACTGTTTTCAGTACATCGATAAGATCTTAAAATGTCATCATTTTAGGAGAGCTTATTATTCCGAAGCGGCGTATTTTTTCTCCAACTGAAGCATCATCTCCTTGGTCATCTTCTCCAAATCGAACTGATGTTTCCAATGCCAATCCTTTCGAGCAAAAGAGTCGTCAATTGATTGTGGCCAGCTGTCCGCTATCTGTTGTCTAAAATCAAGATTGTAGGTAATGATGAAGTCCTTGAC